>JAOZKP010000011.1:6841-22116 GCA_029935295.1 bacterium
GGGGTGTATCACACCTTGGCCATAAAGAGCGACAACACGCTCTGGAGTTGGGGCAGGAATTCGAACGGCCAGCTCGGTGATCGCACGACGGTTGATAAGCACTCCCCCCATCAAGTAGGCAGTGATAATCTCTGGGTGCAGGTAGATGGTGGCCATGGAAACACAGTGGCCATAAAGAACGACGGGACGCTGTGGAGTTGGGGATATAATTTTTACGGTCAGCTAGGTGATGGCACAACAATTGACCAACACTCTCCCCAGCAGGTAGGCAGTGATAACCACTGGGCTAAAGTAGCGGCAGGGGTGTATCACACCTTGGCCATAAAGAGCGACAACACGCTCTGGAGTTGGGGCAAGAATGCGAACGGCCAGCTCGGCGATGGCACGACGGTTGATAAGCACTCCCCCCAACAGGTGGGCATATTTTTTATCGATTCAAATCCCCTGCAGGTCGATTTCAATCATGACCGTATGCATGATGTCGGTCTGTTTTATCCCGGTACCGACAAGTGGTATATCAAGGATCAATCAACGCCCACCTATGGAACCTCTGACTGTCTGCCGATTCCCGGCGATTATGATGGTGATGGGACAACCGATCTGGCTGTGGTTGATCTGACAAGGCTCGACGGTCGGGCCAAGTGGTACCTGGATGGTATCGGGGTTTTTATATACGGCCTGCAGGAGTGGATCCCGGTGCCGGGTGACTATGACGGCGACGGCACAATCGATGCCGCCCTCTTTGATCCGGTTACCGGTAAATGGTACGTGAAGGACCAGTTTGCCAGCGTCTACGGTGCCGGTGGCATACCGGTACCTGGCGATTATAATGGTGACTATATAACTGATATTGCAGTCTTCTATCCGGCAACCAACAAGTGGTATATCAAGGATGTCGGTACCTACACCTACGGCATGGCCGACTGTATCCCGGTACCCGCCGACTACGACGGTGACGGGATCACTGACCTTGCAGTCATCGACACCTCCCGCCCGGACGGTATGGCCAAGTGGTATATCCGCAACCAGGCGGTCTTTATCTACGGTGCTGTAGCCAACACTATCCCGGTACCCGGCGACTACGACGGCGACGGTGATGCCGATCCCTGCCTCTTCTACCAGGATTTTGGCAAATGGTATTGTCGCAATATCGGCATCTGCGCTTACGGCAGTGATGATATGATACCTTTGGCCGGTAATCTGGCGACCCGTTATGCGATGTCAGCACCGGAAGATACTGTCTGGTAATGTGTTTTACATCCAGGGAAAGTACCCTTGAGGTACGGTTTAAACTCTTAGTTGAGCCTTGACTTTGAGTGTCGAATAAAAATTCTCATTTTTCAAGACGCTCTAAGGAGACACGACATGATGATTGAATGGTGGTTGAAAAACTTTCGGGCAAGCAGAAAACATCTGTATCAGAACCGGTTTGGAGTACAGATCATTTTTTTATGTCTGGCGTTATTGCTCTTCTGGTCAGTTTGTCATTCACCAGCTGTGGCCGGCAACGGTTTTCCCCGCGGAGACTATTACAATCAATCCCCAAGTCTGGAAATCCTTAGCTATATCCCCAATTGCCCAAGTGGCAACACCGAGGACACCGAACAGTTTACCAATGTGCCGGCTGGCTGGTTTGCCATCGGTCTGCGGCCGGACATTGTAAACGATGGGCAATATATCATTAATAAATACAACTCTCCTGTATCTTCATGGAATTCCCTTGGAACGAATTTTCTGGTTAAAAATTTTACCGAGGTGCCGGATCGGGACGACCCGGATTTCCATTTTGAACTTTGCGCGTCATCATGGGGGACAGAATCAGATGCTTGGGAACGGGAGTACATGATCGAATGGGACAATCAACATTCCGAATTGCCCTTAAATTACGATGTACAAGGTTCATTTTCAGGCTCCAATATCATTGATGCCTGGCCGGTCAGTCTCACGGCCGGCTATACCTACACATTTACCATGTCTATTAACTCACTTGTTGATAGCGATGATTATCCTGGCGGCGCTGACCTCCATCTTTTCCTGATCAAGGATACCGGTCAATGGCTAAACCAGAATGATGCAGTGTATGATCTGGAGGTGCACCACACAACATCTGCTTCGGCTAGCGGTGAATATGTGGTTGGTGCATCTGCCGGCGGCAACTATGTTGTCGTGGTGGTCAACAATTCAGCATCCTATGAGTATTTATTAGATCCGCGTCCGCAGGGTGACTATGTTATCCATATTGAAGATTCAGCCACCCCGCCGGACACGCCGAACCTGCAGGTTGAGTCAATCACTGTTTCCGATCCTGCCGATACCGATGACCCCATTAATATTGGCTTTAATATCCGAAATGTCGGCAACGCCGATGCCGCGGCTTCCGTGAGCAGCGTTGCCGTAGACGGCGGACCCCTGTACAATAACCTTCCAATCGGTTCACTTTATGCTACTACTGGCCAGCAGTCTCAAAATTGCAGCATAGGCCCTTTAACCGCCGGCACTCACACGGTAACTGTTTGCGCCGATGCCGGTCTTGCTGTCCATGAAGGAAATGAGCTGGATAATTGTTTACAGCGGAATTTCACGGTTGGTGAAGTTGATTCCCCTAGTTCTGATTTGATAATAATAAATGTTCATCCCATCTCTGGAGTTGAAGGGCAACCTGTAAGCATTCTTGCTTTAGTGAAAAACATTGGTGCCCTACCCTCGCCACCCTGTACGGGATCGATTTTGGTGGATATGGTTGCTCGTAATGAAGTTCTTAATCTTGAACCATTGCTTGTCGGAGATACAAAATTCACAAATTTTGCTAATTTAGGCCCGCTGGATGTGGGGAGTCACACCATAACCGTTACCATTAACGATCCCAACCCGTTTTACGAGAAAAATAAGACAAATAACACCTTTACCAAAATAATTACCATCACGCCGGCTCCCAAGCCCGATCTGGTGGTCGAACAGATATCTCCCCTGGACGTTAATGAAGATCAGGAATTTTCCCTTTCGGTAGTAGTTAAAAACCAGGGGCAGGCCAACGCGCTGGCCTGCACCGGTAAATTTTTCCTGAACAATACAATGATCTGGTTTTCTCCTATTCCAGCTCTCGCCGCCGGTACCAGCCAGGTGATAACTATGAGGGAGGGCAACGGTTGGAATGCGGGCACCTATCCGCTGAGTTTTACCGCCGATTATGATGACAAGGTGGAGGAATCCATTGAAGGTAACAACACCCTTGGGGTGCAGATTATTGTCCGCCCCCGTACGGTCATGGTCTATCCCGACGGCCATGGCCCCTATCCCACCTCCCAGGCGGGTGTCGATGCGGTGGCCCTGGGCGGCACCGTGCAACTGGCTGCGGGAACCTTCACCGGAGCGGGCAATCGTGATATTGATTTTCATGGGCGCAATGTTAATATCAGGGGGGCGGATGACATTGGTTCGACAATTGATTGCCAGGCCGGTGTCGATTCCCACATCGCCTTTATCCTTGCCGGTCAGGAATCACAGGTCAACATCAGCAACATCAGGGTGATCAATGGCGGCAACGAATTCTTTGGCGGTGCGATCTACGCTTCGGGACTCATAACAGCTGTCATCGAGAACTGCATTTTTGAAGACAACATTGCCAACGTCGGTGGCGCCATTGAGGCCCGGGCAGGGGCAAACCTGACCATCCGTCGTTGCCGGTTCCTTGGCAACCGAGGTAATACCACCAGTCCTGGAGGCGGGGCAATCCATGGTGACGATGTCACGCTTTTCATTTCAGACTCTTTGTTCTGGAAAAACCGGGGCGCTGCCATCGTCCTTTATAATTCCCAGCTTGCCATCAGAAATGCCACCTTAGACGCCAATGACGATGGTATTGTACTCAATGGTGCGTACCCGGCGCTTGACATGAAACGCACTATTATTTCCAATTCGAGCGGCCAGGCCCTGATCAATACGGCAGGGGTTGCATACTATATTGTCTGCTCTGACTTTTACAACAACAGTGGCGGCAACTGGCTGGGGGGGCCGGATGCAAAAAAAGGCCAGATTTCCAGCAATCCACTTTTCTGCGATCCTGACCATATGGATTTTTCCCTGCACGCAGATTCTCCCTGTGCTCTGGCCACCTGCGGCTTCATGGGCGCTTTCCCGATTGGCTGCGGTTCCGCCTCAGATACAGACAACGACGGCATGGACGATGACTGGGAAAGAACATACTTTGGCAATCTTGACCACCCGGGTGGTGACGATTCTGACCATGATGGTCTTAGCGATGCAACCGAATTCAAATACGATATGAATCCCATCCTGGCAGACACCGACCGTGACGGTATGCCTGATGGTTTCGAGTTCAAGTATGGCTTTGAGCCTGCCAATGCCGCAGATGCTTTCCTGGATGCCGATGGCGACGGCGCCTGCAACCTGCGGGAGTATACCGGTGGCACCAGCCCCCGTTATGCCGCCAGCCTGCCGGCAGCAGGAATAATCCATGTCAGTGTCGCCGCCATCGGCAATCCTGTTCAGGTTGGTTCTGCAGACCTTCCCTTTGCCACTATCCAGCAGGGGGTTGATATGACAACACTCGGGGATACCGTACTGGTCCACCCCGGAACGTACACGGGTGCGGGAAATAAGAACATCCTCTTAACCGGTAAAGGGATAACCCTTAGATCATCAGATGGATATGAAACCACGATCATTGACTGCGAAAATAACGGCCGGGGTATCACCATTGGCGGCGGCACGCCGGACAGCCTGGTGGTTGATGGTTTTACTGTCACCCACGGGAATTACAGTTGGGGAGCGGGTCTCTACATTCGCAGCAGTAATCCGACGATCAAAAATTGTAGCTTTGACAGCAATCAGACCATCACCGGCGGTGGCGGGGTTGGTATGTGGGGATCGTCTCCAACATTTGACAATTGTCTCTTCCGAAATAATACGGCCCATCAGAACGGCGGCGCTGTCCACGTTGAACTGAGTTACCCACTCTTTGAAAACTGTGAATTTTCTGAAAACTTGTCAGCACAAAATGATGAAAACCTGTTCGGCAGCGGTGGGGCGATCTATGCGCACCAGGATTCACAGCTGCAGATTATCACTTCTTCTTTCTGGCAGAATAGTGCGGATACTTCCGGCGGCGCTGTGGCTACTGTGAATTCAGATTTATACTGTGTATCCATAAAATTTGTTGCCAACAACGCAGTCCTTGATGGGGGTGGCATATATTGTGAACAAGCCGTCAGCCCCGATATCTTAAACAGCCTCTTTTTGTCTAATTCAGCCTCTTATGGAGGCGGACTTTATTTGCAGAATACTACAACTGCAAAATTGGTGAATTTAACTTTCAGCGACAATTCAGCTGATGGATTATTTCATGGTGGCTGTATTTATATGGAAGATTCTGATGCGAAGCTGCAAAACTCTATCTATTGGAGTGCCGGTAGCGAACAAGGTGTCTATCTTGACAATAGTGATTTTGAGGTTGGCTACAGCGATGGCTCAGATGTTGAGATTGGTGCCGGATCATTCTATAAAGTTGGTGCAGGAAATTTAGATGCAGATCCTCTATTAACCAGTGATGGCTATCTTTCAGTGGCATCTCCTTGTATTGATAGAGGCGGCAATGTACTACCGGCGGATGAGTATGATCTTGATGGTGATGGGGATGTCAGTGAAGTTCTGCCGGTTGATCTGGATGGTGGATTACGTACTTGGAGTCTCAATGGAACGACGGATATGGGGGCTTATGAATATATTGAAAATGGTCTCATGGCTCATTATTCCACTGGCCTTGAGGTTCTTGAGGGACCAATTTTCAATGGCCACAGCAGTGACTGCTCATCAACCGACAACAATCTGTACCAATATGAGTGCACTCCCATTGACCAATCACCGGTAGACTGGGCTAGGGGAACGTTTAACGTTGACTGGACAGGTTACGTCTATGCTCCCGTGGGTGGCACTTATACCTTCAGTTCACATTACTGGGTTGATGGAAACATCTATGTCAAGGTTGGTGATACAGTAGTAGCGGATTTCAATACTGATGGTGGGGGATATGGTGGGCAGGTCACTTTGGCGAAGGATAGCTTTACCCCAGTGACTATGTCGTTTGATTCCAATGGTGGATCAAACAATATGATTTTTGGTTGGCAGCCTCCCGGCAAGGGCTGGGAACCTGTTCCAAAAAATTTCCTTTTTCCCAGAGTCACCGGCCTCTCCGTGGCGATTGATTTTGACCGCGACTCCGGCCACGATATCGCCCTGTTTTCTCCGGATAATCACAAATGGTATATCAAGGATCAGTCAACACCCACTTACGGTACCACTGACTGCATTCCCATTCCCGGCGATTACGACGGTGACGGGGCTACAGACCTGGCGGTGGTTGACTTGACCCGGTCCGACGGTATGGCCAAATGGTACCTTGATGGTTCCGGGGTATTTATCTACGGTCTCCAGGAGTGGATTCCGGTGCCGGGTGACTACAACGGCGACGGAGTTACCGATGCTGCCTTTTTCAATCCTGACACCGGTAAATGGTATGTAAGAAATCAATTTATAACCACCTACGGCGCCGGCGGCATTCCCGTACCCGGGGATTATAATGGCGACGGGGTTACCGATATTGCTGTTTTCAATCCGACCAACAATAAGTGGTACATAAAAGATATTGGCATCTTCACTTATGGTATGGCCGACTGCATTCCCGTACCCGCCGACTACGACGGCGACAGCGCCACCGACCTGGCGGTGATCGACACCTCCCGTCCGGACGGCATGGCCAAGTGGTATATCCGCGACCAAGCGGTATTTATTTACGGCGCGGTAGATAATACCATCCCGGTGCCTGGGGACTACGACGGCGACGGCCGGGCTGATCCCTGCCTCTTCTATCAAAATAGCGGCAAGTGGTACTGCCGCAACATTGGTATCTTGACCTACGGCAACGGCAGCATGATTCCCCTAGCCTCCAACCTAGCCACCCGCTACGCCATCAGCCAGGCGGCGGGCGGCAGTACGGTTTGGTAAAAGAAAAACAGCTATTCAGTCTATTTTACAGCCTGAACAAGCTTAGATTTATTCAGTTGATGCAGACTTATTTAGAGATTGCATTGCACCATGTGATAAACGGCGGACACCGAAGAAAAGGGGACTAGATATGAAAAAACTCGGGCGATATTTACTGGCAATGACTACCAACAACATCGTCAAGCGGCTTATTATTGTCTGTTTGGTTATGGTTTCTATGGTCTCTTGGGTCCAAGCCCGTCAGTGTTTCTATTTTTTGGTGGGTGAAACCGTTGAATGCTACAGTATGGATGGTGTTTTTCAGGAGTCTTTCCAACTTAAAAGTTATCCTGAGCCTCACGAAGGATATATGAGCTTTACGACTGATGGTTATACGGCTTGGACATCCCACAATGCTGAGTATGACTTTGTGACTGCCGAAGCCCTCCGTTCTGGCGGCACTGATACTGTGTTTCCCATTAATTCTACTGAATGGGGCTATTGTGGCGGTATTGCCATTAACGGAAACACCACCTACCTGGGCCGTTATAAACACTATCTTGATACTGACCCATTCAGAATTGAATTATATAGTGGCGGCTCTTTTAGCGATCAATGGTATCTTTCTAACTTCATCCCTGATCACATGCAGTATGTTAATGGATGGATTGTGATTGCCAGTGGTAACAGCAGTAAAGTTCGTATCTATGACACTTCCGGTAATCTGGAAAGAGAATTCAGTGTTGAGCTTTATCCCGGCCATGACATAACTGTCTTAAGTGCTGATGACAGCTATATCTATCTACAATACTACAGCATCGGTGCCAATAAAGCCCATGCCTTCGACTGGCATGGTAACCGGCAGGAGGCTCACGATGTCGATTTCCCCGGACTGGCAACACCTGCCGGAGCCGCTATCGCCTGGGGACCGGATATTCCCATCATAATGCCTAACCCGGCTGCTGTGGATTTTGGCCCGGTGGCGAGCGGCGGACAGTGTAATGAAGCGCTTACCATAAGTAATGTCGGGGTCGAAAATCTGCTGGTTACAGCAGTAAGCTTGGGGGATACAAGTAATTTCACCTGTTCCGGGATAAGTTTGCCTCTGACCCTGTTGCCCGGTGAGTCCCAGCAGTTGAGTGTCTCTTTTACCCCCCAGGTAAGTGGTGACCTGTCTACCACTCTAACAATTTCCTCTACCTGTGGCTCCAATCCGGAATTAGCTATTCCTTTGAGTGGCAGAAGTCTGGCCGCCGTTTTTTATGTTGATGCCGGTGCCACTGGTACAGGTGACGGTTCCAGCTGGAGCAATGCTTTTCCCAGTATTGGCACCGCCCTGGCCAGTGGTGACGTTCTTGACGGGGCTTCTCTCTGGGTTCGGGAAGGTATTTACAATCTTACCGGAACTATTCAAGCCAATAAAGCCGTTGAAATCTACGGTGGTTTTCCTGAGGCTCTCTATAATCCTGGTTGGTCAAATCGTGACTGGGAAAATGCCCCATCCATTATTCAGGGCAATAACAGTTTTACCTGCGTGGAGATTTCTGCCAACGCTACCATCGATGGTTTTACCATTACCGCAGGTAGTGGTTCATCTCTTGCCGGAGGAGGCATATACGTTTCGGCAACCAAAGATGGGCCGGAGGTTCACGCCGTTATCGACAACTGTACGGTTACCGGCAACAGCAGCGGCTACGGTGGTGGCATCAATGTTTATGCTCACGTCGATTCATGCAGCATTAGTAACTGTGTGCTCAGTAACAACACTGCAGTCATTGGCGGCGGGATGTATCTTTATGGTGACGGGATTGTGGTGACAGACTGTCTGGTCACGGGAAATACAGCAGAGAGAACTGGAGGCGGTATCCTTACTGAACGTTTGGTCAGTATGGAAACTGCTCCAGTCATCAAGCGCTGTGAGATCATTAACAACGAAGCTGGACAGGGCGGCGGCATTTATAACAATTCTCGCAACACCACCATAACCAATTGTTTAATTACTGACAATTCTATAACTGGGGGCCCCGGCGGTAGTGGGATTGAAAGTTACAACTGTAGCACGCCGATTACCAACTGCACGATTGTCAATAACCATGGTTCTGGTGGCGGTTTTGTTAACACCTATGCTGTCACTCCCGCTCCAGTTCTGAAGAACTGCATCCTTTGGGGCAATGATGATGAGCAGATTTTTTCACAACTGGGCGCTTCGGTTACGGTTGTTCACAGTGATGTGGATCAGGATGGCTATGGGGCTGGAGGTGCAACTCCTGATGGCAACGGTAACCTTCGCTACAATCCTCTGTTTATAGACGCTGCCGGGGGTGATTTTCGTCTGCGACTGGGGTCTGTATGCATAGATACCGGAACCGATGTTGGAGCCCCACTTGATGATCTTTACGGTATTGAACGACCCCAGGGTGACAGTTGTGACATGGGGGCCTGTGAGTATGATGGCATCGTTTACAATGGCCCCTGGTATGTGGATAACGAGGTGCTTAGTTCCGGTGATGGGAGGAGTTGGGGAACAGCTTTTAAGTCCATTGCTGAAGCTTTTACTGTGGCTGGGGTCGGTGAGGAAGTTTTGGTGAAAAACGGTACTTATCTGCTGAACGAGACCATCGAAATTGACAAAGCGGTTACTATCTCTGGCTCTTTTACCGGGATTGGCACTGAACGCAGCCCTTGGCAGGATGGCAGTACCATTATCAATGGTCAGGAACTGGGTAACTGCTTCCACATTACTGCCAATGGCACTCTAGATGGTTTTCTAATTACCGGTGGGCGTGATGTTGCTACATATGGGGGAGCCATCTGCAACGAAATCGCCTCCCCGCATATCAGCCACTGTATTTTCAGGGATAATCTTGCAAACAATAATGGCATGGGCGGCGCCATTTTTAGCTCCAATTATTCTAATGATCCTCTACTGAACGGAACAACTCCTCATGCGGTAATCAGTGAATGTATATTTGAAGCCAATTACGGACAATTAAACGGAAGTGCTTTTGCAGGCAGCTATGATGCCTCAAGTTTCTCCAATTGTCTTTTTGTCGGTAATAGTGGCGGACTTAATTCAGAAGTAGTCAGGTTGGATGCCTGCACCACAACGTTTACCAATTGTACCTTCTCAAATAACCGGAATGGCACTGCAATTTACATGTTTGATTGCTCTGCAGAGATCAAAAACTCAATTTTCTGGGAGAACGGAGATGAATTACATACCGCGTACGGCACCCCACCTATTGTCACATATTGTAATATCCAGGGAGGTTATGCCGGCGGTGGCAATATCGATCTTGATCCCGGATTTGTTGCTCCGGGACACTGGGATGACAACGGTACTTCGGGAGATTTGACTGACGATTTCTGGATAAGCGGCAACTATCACTTGGGTTCTAACTCAGGCTGTATTGATATGGGTACTTCAGCTGGGGCTCCGGATGTCGATCTGGATGGTGTCTCCAGACCTCAGGATCTTGAAGTTGACATGGGGGCTTACGAGTATATAGCACTTCTGCCAGTGCCATTAGTAGACTTCAATAGTGACAACAGCCACGATATAGCCCTCTTTTATCCTGATAGCAGCAAATGGTATATCAAGGATCAGTCGACACCAACTTACGGGACGACTGACTGCATTCCCATTCCCGGCGATTACGACGGTGACGGGGCTACAGACCTGGCGGTGGTTGACTTGACCCGGTCCGACGGTATGGCCAAATGGTACCTTGATGGTTCCGGGGTATTTATCTACGGTCTCCAGGAGTGGATTCCGGTGCCGGGTGATTACGACGGCGACGGAGTTAGCGATGCGGCCTTTTTCAATCCTGATACCGGCAAATGGTATGTAAGAAATCAATTTATAACCACCTACGGCGCCGGCGGCATTCCAGTGCCGGGTGATTACGACGGCAACGGAACTACCGACATTGCTGTTTTCAACCCAACCAACAATAAGTGGTACATCAAGGATATCGGCATTTTCACTTACGGTATGGCCGACTGCATCCCCGTACCCGCCGACTATGACGGCGACAACGCCACCGACCTGGCCGTAATCGACACTTCCCGCCCGGACGGCATGGCCAAGTGGTACATCCGCAACCAGGCGGTCTTTATCTACGGTGCGGTAGATAATACCATCCCGGTACCCGGTGACTACGACGGCGATGGTGACGCTGATCCCTGTATCTTCTATCAGGACAGCGGCAAGTGGTACTGTCGCAACCTCGGCGTCTTGACCTACGGCAACGGCAGCATGATTCCCCTAGCCTCCAACCTAGCCACCCGCTACGCCATCAGCCAGGCGGCAGGGGGCAATACGGTGTGGTAATTTGGTTTTTCGCTAACGGTTGAGTTTTCCCTGCGGCTATTCCGGCGGGGGAACGGTAAACAATCGCATGAATGAATATGAAAACGTCACTGTTATTGGAGCAGGCGAAGCATGATTGAATCATCCAATTCTGGAAATTTTTAACTTGGAAAGGAGAGCAACCCATGAAACCCAAAGAAAACCGATCGTTCATTATTTGTCTGATGATTTTTTGTTTGGCGGTCGGTTTTCCGATCCTGGTTAGCGCCGCCCCGCCGCCGGTCAAGGCCGCAGCCGCGGCCGATGTGCCTCAAAGTTGGTTGGCCAAAGTACAACAGGATATCGCCGCCCGGGAATACCACGTCAGCCCGGTCGTGCATAAAGGTCCGGCCAGCGGCGGTCTTCTCCAGGCCCCCAACCGGCAGCAAAACTTAAGAACTTGGTTTACTGAAGACGGCATCCTGGTCCGGCAGCGGGTGAAAGAAAACCAGGACTGGACCTTCAAACTGCGGCCCGAGGCGGCCGGCGTTGCCGGGGCGATGCACAAACTTTCTTTTGCCAAACCCAAAGCCGATGGCAGCCGGGTCAGCTATCAAAGTAAGTATCTGGAGCAGTGGTTTGAAAACCGGCCCGAGGGCCTGGAACAGGGCTTTACGATTCCCCGGCCCCTGGGGCAGGGAGAGTTGTTGGTTCGCCTGACTATTGAGGGCAATCTGAAGCCCAGTCTGAAAAACAATACCACCCTGAGTCTGCAATCTTCCTCCGGAACGACCGTCCTCGAATACGGCCACCTGGTGGTTACCGACGCCGGCCATCGTACCCTGCCATCCCATTTTTCCCTGGCCGGCTCACAGCTGCTGATTCATGTAATGACAAAAGGAGCCGCCTACCCGCTGACGGTTGATCCCCTGCTGATGAGCCCAGCCTGGTCAAGTTCAGGCGATTATGATGATGATAGCTTTGGTTTTTCAGTTGCCACAGCCGGTGATGTCAATGGTGACGGCTACGATGATATTATTATAGGATCCCCAGGTTATTCTGGTCCTTATGAATTCAAATCTTATGGAGCAGCCTATGTCTACCTAGGCTCTGCTGCCGGGTTGGCCACAACACCGGCCTGGTCAAATGCAGGCTCTTGGGGTGATAGATTTGGTTCTTCAGTTGCCACGGCCGGTGATGTCAATGGCGACGGCTACGATGATATTATTATAGGATCCCCAGGTTATTCTGATCCTTATGAATTAAAATCTTGTGGAGCAGCCTATGTCTACCTAGGCTCTGCTACCGGGTTGGCCACAACACGGGCCTGGTCAATGTCAGGCACTGATGCTGATAGATTTGGTTCTTCAGTTGCCACGGCCGGTGATGTCAACGATGACGGTTATGCTGATGTGATTGTCGGGGCGCCTTATTATGATAATGGCCAGGAAAATGAGGGAGCAGCTTTTGTCTACCTGGGTTCGGCCACTGGTCTGGGTGCTTACGCTGACTGGCAGGCAGAGGGTAACCAGGAAAATGACCTCTTCGGTGGTACAGTCTCCTCTGCCGGTGACATTAATAATGACGGCTGCGATGATGTGATTGTCGGGGCAAGTGATTACAGTGTCTTAACAAACCATCATGAAGGAAAAGCCTTTGTCTACCTGGGCTCGACCAGCGGCTTGTCTGTAAGTCCTGACTGGCAGGTGGAAGGTGATCAGTTGGAAGCTAATTTAGGATATTCGGTAGCCTCAGCCGGTGATGTCAATGGTGATGACTGCGATGATGTGATCATCGGCGCGCCCGGCTATAGTCATGACCAGGCGGGTGAAGGTGCGGCTTTTGTTTACCAGGGCTCGGCCAGCGGCTTGTCTGTAAGTCCTGACTGGCAGATTGAGTTCGATCAGTCAGTGACCAGGTTTGGTTATTCGGTAGCTTCAGCCGGCGATGTCAACAATGACGGCTGCGATGATGTGATTGTCGGAGCACTATTTTATGATAATGGCCAAACCGATGAAGGAGCGGCTTTTCTCTACCTGGGAGCACCTTCGGGACTAGCTTCCACCCCTGCCTGGCGGGCCGAATCCGATCAGGAAAATGCCTATTTCGGTAATTGCGTTGCTTCAGCCGGTGATGTCAATAATGATGGCTACGACGATATAATTATTGGGGCTCATGATTATGACAGCGAGGGAAAGGCCTTTGTTTACTTGGGAAACATCAACCTTTTCGTTACCGACTGGTATGCAGACTGCGACCAGCCGGCAGCTCATTTTGGTTATTCGGTCTCCTCAGCCGGCGATGTCAACAATGACGGCTACGACGATATAATTATTGGGGCACCGGATTATGACAGTGGAACCAACTCAAATGAAGGAGCGGCCTTTGTCTATCTGGGCTCTGATACTGAAATGAATATCAATGCCGTATGGACTGCTAAAGGAGGGCAGGAAAATGCTCATTTCGGATATTCGGTCTCCTCAGCCGGTGATATCAATAATGACGGCTACGATGATATAATTATTGGAGCTCCTGATTATGATCATGAGCAAATAGATGAAGGCTCTGCTTTTATCTATTCCGGAACAGCGTCGGGGATATCTGATAATAATCCGTGGAGGTTGGAGATTAATCAGGCAGGAGCTCATTTCGGACATTCAGTCTCCACGGCCGGGGATGTCAATAATGACGACTATGATGATGTGGTTGTCGGAGCACCTGACTATGATAATGATTTACTCCATCAAAATGAAGGAGCAGTTTTTGCTTTTGCCGGAACCGCAACGGGTCCGAATACTAATGGGTTGTTACTTGGATCCAGCTCTCCGGGTGCCCACCTTGGCTTTTCAGTATCCTCAGCCGGCGATATCAATAATGACGGTCACGATGATGTGATTGCCGGAGCACCTGATTACGGTAAAAATAGTCAGGGAGCAGCTTTTGTCTGGACGGGCTTGTCTACTGGCGTTACTGCTCCTGACTGGCAGGTGGAAGGTGATCAGTCGGAAGCTCATTTCGGATATTCGGTTTCTTCGGCTGGTGATGTCAATAATGACGGCTACGATGAAGTGATTATTGGAGCGCCTAACTATGATAACGGAGAAAGTGATGAAGGAGCAGCTTTTGTCTACCAAGGCAAATCCGGCAATCTGGGCACGACCCCAACTTGGCAAGTTGAGAGTAACCAGGGAAATGCCCTCTTAGGTTGTACAGTCTCCTCTGCCGGTGACATTAATAACGATGGCTATGATGACGTGGTTATCGGTTCGATGCGTTATGATAACGGAGAAAGTGATGAAGGAGCGGCTTTTGTCTACCTGGGCTCACACAGCGGGCTAAATACAACTCTGGTTATGCAGGTTGAGTCAAATCAGACCAATGCCTGGTTTGGTAGCTCAGTCTCCTCCGCCGGTGACATTAATAACGATGGTTATGATGATATAATAATTGGGGCAAAATTCTATACCAATGGAGAAATAAATGAGGGGGCGGCCTTTCTCTACCAGGGTTCGAATAACATCATCAATAACAGCGCTATGATAGATTTCAACGGTGATACTACTCATGACATCTCTCTTTTCTATCCGGACAGCCACAAATGGTATATCAAGGACCAATCCACCCCCACCTACGGCACCGCCGACTGCATTCCGGTGCCCGGCGATTACGACGGTGACGGGAGTACTGACTTGGCGGTAGTTGACCTGACCCGTTCCGATGGTCGGGCCAAGTGGTACCTGGACGGGGTCGGCGTTTTTATCTACGGTCTCCAGGAGTGGATTCCGGTAGCCGGCGACTACGATGGTGACGGGAGCACCGATGCCGCTCTTTTTGATGCCAACACCGGCAAATGGTATGTCAAGGATCAGTTTATCACCGTCTATGGTGCCGGCGGCATTCCGGTGCCTGGTGATTACGACGGCGACGGGACTACCGACATTGCTGTATTCAATCCGACCAACAATAAATGGTACATCAAGGATAT
>JAOZKP010000457.1 GCA_029935295.1 bacterium
TTTAACGGGAAGTCCTATCAGAAATTTCAACTATACCTGTTTTGACAGCTCATTCCCGTCACTTTACACCACGCTACAACACGTACCCTATCATCAATTGACCGCCCTATGCCATCATTTTAAAAGAATTTCAATTTAGACGCATACTATCGCATACTGATATAATTGCTGAGGCAACTAACCAAATGAAGCTTCATTTTGGAATACTAAAAATCATTTTTATCACAATATTTGTTCTGGTATCCTTTACACCTTCCGTAGCTAAAATAATAAAATATATAGGCCCTGATGGGGACGTTCTATATATTGAAGGTACCCACTGTCCCGCAGGTTACTTGAGCGAACAAGACTACCTGCTCAAAGACAAAAAACAACCATTGGAAACCAGAGACAAAAAACAACTGCCGAAAACCGAGGGAAAAGAACTTTCCTCGTGCATAGAGCTTTATTTGGCGGTTCATAAGGGTGACATTTACAAAGTACGTATATTAATTGAACAAGGGATGAACCCTGACACCAGAGTCGGGGGTACTAGCGTATTGATGGAAGCCGCCCACGAAGGACATTACGAGATAGTGCAACTTTTATTGGAACATGGGGCAGATATTGACGCTAAAGATGTTGAGTATGGTCGCAATTCATTATCCTGGGCCTTAAGAGGTGGACACGTCAAAACAGTACGCCTACTGCTTGAAAATGGGGCAGATACCAACACGGAAGATAGGGCTGCAATAAAGTCATTGCTAAAAGCCGCTAGCAACGGCCATAGCGAACCAATTGAACCAACAGAAAAAAAAGCTGTTGTTGAGGAAGAAGTAGGAAAACGCGATAAAATTGAAGACTCAACTATTTCACATGGCAAACAGCAAAATTCAGAGTTATCCGATTATTTTGGAAGCGTGCTCTTCGCTCTATGTTTATTTGCATGCATTGGCTACTTGATAGTCTTGAGAAAAAGACAATACAAGAGAAACGTAAGCGTGCTTTCTGTTTTGAAAAAAGGAAAGTACAAGGTTTTGGCTATAGTATCAGCACTTATTTTATTGTTCTCTTTGGTTGAAGTTATGCATTGGCGATCTTTGGTTCCTGAGTTTAATGCAAAATCAATAAATTCTCGCAGAATTTCCAAGCGGGAAAACTTGAAAAAAGTAATTGAAAAAGCGAAGCAAGAAATGAGATCCAATGATCAATACATGGCTCGGTTTCTTAGGGTAGTATCCAGTAATGAAAGCCTGATTGTTCAAGCAAGCAATAATTACTCAAGCCAAGAATCATTGAGACATGAAATTGCCAGAGCAACGAAGAGTATTCGCGAAATCCCCCCTCTCATCAATATATATAAAATAAAAAAGATACCGCTTACCGACCAACAAAAAAAAGCTAAATTGTTCTATCTTATTGGGAGTATATTTATTGCGGTTTACATAATATTTGTCATTGTTTGCTTGATAACTTTTAGGAAAAAATTATGGACTGAAATTCAGAAAATATCAACACATGCGAACCAAGATAAATTGAAGAAAAGGAGTGCTGAAATAAGGAATGTAAAACCAAAAAAAACAGAGCGTGATGGAGTTGCCGTTACGAAACAGGCCACTGAAATTGATAGACTGAAACAAAAATTGCTCACCTGTCTAAATCTTATTGAAAAACAAAAACAAGAGGAATTTACAATGGATGGGTTGAGTCAAAAGACCGAGATAGGAAAACTTATTGAATGTCCTGATTGTTTGAAACCGGTTTCCAGGAGAGCTGTTGCCTGTCCAAATTGTGGCTGTCCTATAAAAGATTTAGACATGCCAGGATCAATTGTTCCACACTTCCCTGAGTCGCTGGACGATCGATTAATAAATAAAGTACCAGATTTGAATAGATCTACTATGAACTGCAAGCCCAAATGTCCTCATTGTGGGTCGTCAAACTTTAATAAGATCACCCTGACAAATAAAGCTGGCTCTGCGTTACTTGTTGGAGTTTTGGCAATTGGGCATGTAACAAAAACTTTCAAGTGTGCTGATTGTGGGTATAAGTGGTGATTAAATTTACATCATATTTCATTAGAGTATATATCTCTTATTTCTTCACTTTGAATGCAAAGATAATCTAGGGTTTGCCGCTGGCTAGAGTGATTAAAGCAAACCATTAGTTCCGGCAAGCCAACCCCGAAAGATACTCTCTGCTGATATCCCCATGTTTTACGAAGTGTATGTGAAGCGTAATTCCCTTT
>JAOZKP010000458.1 GCA_029935295.1 bacterium
AGCGTGCTTGGTGACAAGGTTGTTCTCGAACCCAAACCAATCAATGATGGCGTCGCACTCTAAGGGCACTTCCTGCGGGGCGTCTATCGAAATTTTAACTTAGCCATTCCGTTACTTTTTAAGAGTGTATCAATCTTGAATAATCTTGCTGGAGAAATTTATGTTTGCTAAATTTGTGCCCTCAGTTTGTCCTTTTTGCGGTACCGGTTGTGGTGTTCTTCTGGAAGTGGTTGAAGGAAAGCTTATTGGTACACTCCCTTTGAAAAGCCACCCGGTTAATGAAGGCAAGCTTTGCATTAAGGGCTGGAACATGCATGAACATGTTAACAGTTTTTTACGTCTGAAACAGCCCTTGATCAAGATGTTTGGTCGCTTTGTCAAAACTGAGTGGGATGAAGCAATTGACTATACTGCAGAGCGTTTTAAAGAGATCATTGAAGAACATGGCCCCGACAGCGTCGGTGTCCTGGTTTCGGCCAAAACCACAAATGAGGAAAATTATCTGGGACAGAAGTTTGCCCGGGCGGTTATCGGTACTAATAACGTCGATCATTGTGCCCGACTTTGACACTCCTCAACGGTGGCCGGACTGGCCGCCGCCTTCGGTAGTGGAGCGATGACCAACTCGGTAGCCGGATTCGAAAATTCCGGGTCTATTTTTATTATCGGGAGCAACACCACAGCTTGTCATCCCCTGATTGCCAGCCGGATTTACCGGGCCAAGGAAAAAGGAGCCAAACTGATTGTTGCCGATCCGAGAAAAATTCAACTCAGCCGTTATGCCGATGTGGCTGTTACACAACGCTTAGGTTCTGATGTTGCTCTGCTCAATGGCATGATGCATGTTATTATTGCTAATGGCTGGCAGGATCAGAAATATATTGAGGAGCGCTGTGAAGATTATGCCGTGCTTGAAAAGGTTGTTGCTGACTGGAGCCCGGAAAAAGCAGCGGAGGTAACCGGAATAGAGCCCGATGATATCGTTAAAATGGCTGATATTTATGCCAACAACAAACCTTCAGCTCTGCTCTATGCGATGGGTATCACCCAACATACAACCGGAGTTGATAATGTTAAATCATGCTGCAACCTGGCTATGCTCTGCGGTAATGTCGGGGTCGCCTCCGGCGGCGTCAACCCTTTACGAGGTCAGAATAATGTTCAAGGGGCCTGTGATATGGGGGGGCTGCCTAATGTCATGACCGGTTATCAGCCGGTTAATAACCCGGCAACCATTGAAAAGTTTTCTCAAGCCTGGGGCTGTGAACTATCCGCCAAGCCCGGATTAACAATCACTGATATGATTCCGGCGATGTTGGAGGGGCGATTCAAGGCCTTGTATGTTATCGGCGAAAATCCGAAACTCAGCGACCCGGACTGGAATCATCTTAATCATGCTTTGAAAAAACTCGATTTTCTGGTCGTTCAGGAACTTTTTCTCTCAGAAACCGCCCAGAATGCGGATGTCGTTTTTGCGGCTGCTTCATTCGCTGAAAAAGATGGCACCTTTACCAATACAGAACGGCGCTGCATGAAAATTAACAAGGCGATTGAGCCGATTGGCAAAAGCCTGCCGGACTGGCAGATCATCAGCCGTCTGGCAACAGCCATGGGTTACGATATGAACTACCGGAATCCGGAAGAGATCTTTAACGAGATGACTTTGTTAACCCCCAAAAGCTATGCTGGTATGACCTATGAACGACTGGGTATTGACGGTTTACAGTGGCCCTGTCCAGATATTAATCATCCCGGTACGACCTATCTTCATAAAGATCAGTTTGCCCGAGGCAAGGGCAAATTCCATGCTATAGAATATCGGGATCCGGCCGAACTGCCGGATCAGGACTATCCCTATTTCCTGACTACCGGACGTATGTTCGCCCATTTTCATACCGGTACCATGACTCGGGTATCCAAGCACCTGGATATCGAACAAAAAACCGGCTATATCGAAATCAATCCTCAGGATGCCGCCAAAGTCGGGGTCAGTGAAAATGAGATACTTATTCTTACTTCACGTCGAGGGGAGATGGAAGTCCCGGCCAGAATCACGCAAAACGTACCCCCGGGAACCCTCTTTCTACCGATTCACTTCGGTGAAAATCCGCCAAATGTTTTGACTGATGCCAACGCTGTCGACCCCATTGCCAAGATTCCCGAATTCAAAGTTTCTACGGTGCGGATAAGACGGCTGGAGAAGCTGAAGTCCAATCAGTAAATC
>JAOZKP010000459.1 GCA_029935295.1 bacterium
CAGTCATTGATTTCAAGAGTTAGTGGCCGTGGTATTATTTTATGTACCCTTAATGTGGTAGGTAACTTATTTATTGAAAATTTAAGGAGTATAAAATGTCTTGGTTAAGAGCAGGTGTTTTTGGTGGGCTTGGTATGTTGATCGGAGGTCCTATCGGTGCTGGTATCGGGATTGCGGTAGGTAGTGCGATGGGTGGTGAGAAGAGTCATGTAAGCCTGGAGGCGCAGAATCAGCTCATTTATTTTACAGCTCTTTTTTCAATGTTGGGTAAAATTGCAAAGGCTGATGGGCAAGTTTCTCAAGAAGAGGTTGCAGTGGTTTCCAGATTTATGGATGAAATGGGGCTTCAAGAAGAACACAAGCAGATAGCCATAAAGATTTTCAATGATGCAAAAATTAATACATATTCAATTTATGATTACGCCTCACAATACTCGGAGGTTGCCGGACATGAGATGCGAGTGATTTTGTACGCAACTCTCTGGAACGTGGCTCTTTCTGATGGCGTAATTCATCCGAAAGAGGATGAAATCTTGAGAAAAATTCCTGGGTTTTTAAAGATTGAAGAATCATCCTATGATGAATATAGTTTGAGAGCCCCTTGTGATACAGGCGATGTAAATAAAAGCTATGTATTACTTGGGTGCGAAACCGGTGATAGCGATTCTGAGATTAAACGCAAATATAGATATGCTGTTTCTGAGTATCATCCTGATAAGATTCAATCAAAAGGTTTGCCAGACGGGTTTATGAAGTTTGCAAATGAACAGACTCAAAAAATAAATGAGGCATATTCAGTTGTCATGGAGAGTCGTAAAAGTTTATGATTAACAGTGGGGTGATCTTGTTCATCAGGTCACCTCTTAATGATAGTCGACGATTTCAACTTGTTCAGCATTGTTGTCGCACCATGTAAAACAGATGCGCCATTGGTTGTTTATTCTGATGCTGTATTGATCGGCTCGGTTGCCGCTTAACTGAAAAATTTTTATGCCGTGGTCAGGGCTTTACGGAAGGCGGCAGCTTTGGTGTGGGTCTCCTGATATTCATCATCGGGGTCGGAGTCGGCGACAATGCCGCCGCCAACCTGAAAGTAGAGGTGGTCTTCGCAGGCGATGGCGGTGCGGATGGCGATGTTGAAATCGAGATCGCCGGAAAAATCAAAATAGCCGATGGAGCCGGTGTAGACGCCGCGGCAGGAGGGTTCAAGCTCGTCGATAATCTCCATTGAACGGAGTTTCGGGGCGCCGGTAATTGAGCCTCCGGGAAAGGAGTTGCGCAAACAGTCGCTACTACTCATGCCCGGCCGAATTTTACCGGCGACGGTGGATACCATATGGTGAACATTGGCGTAACTTTCCAGAATCTGCATCTCCGGTACATGCACCGAGCCGTAGTCCGCCACCCGGCCTAAATCATTTCTCTCAAGATCAACAATCATGATGTGTTCGGCCTGGTCTTTGGTGCTTTTGAGAAGTTCCAGGCCAAGTTTTTTGTCTTCTTCTGTGGTTTTGCCGCGCGGCCGGGTGCCCTTGATCGGTCGGGTTTCAATATAGTTATCCTGGATGAGGAGATAGCGTTCCGGAGAGTTGCTCATGATTGCGTGTTTTCCGGTTTCGATATAAGCTCCAAACGGGGCCGGACTTAAGTTGCGGAAATGGAGGTAAAATTCCCGGCTGTCACGGGTAAAAGGGGTGACGAAGCGTTGCGAAAGATTGACCTGATAGATATCACCGGCGGCGATGTATTCGAGGATCCGGTTGACGGACGTCTTGTATTCGGCATAGCTGAAATTGGACTGCAGCGGGTCGTCGCCGGAATTTGCGGTCTTGTATTCGGAGTGCTGGATTAAACCTGCCGGCTTACTGCTTTGGTTTGGGTCTTTTCGGGCGGCGGCTACCACTGCGCGTAATTCCTGTAAACGCTGTCGGGCCCGGCTCCGGGAAGCTTCTGAGTCGGCCTTTTCCGGTAGACCGCTGGCCAGAATCCAGGTTTTGTCAGTTTTATGGTCGATAGCAATAAGAGTGTCATAAGCACCGAAAAAAGCATCCGGCATTTTCAGATCGTTGACTGTAGTCTGGGTGAAATCTTCAACTTGGTGTCCGAGCTCATAACCCAGATAACCGATCAGGCCGCCCTCAAAAGGGAGGAAGTTACTTTTTTTGGCGCGGAAAAACTTTTTTTGCAACTGGTCGAGATAGGGGAAAAACAGGCTTTGCAGC
>JAOZKP010000135.1:0-4386 GCA_029935295.1 bacterium
TGTGCTCTCTAGTGAGCGTTAGCGAACGGGTGGTTTAAATGGTTTTTGAAATTGGCTGAATAGTTACAATCAAGCTATTTGCGACCGGTAATCTGATTATACTGTTTAAGCACCGCCGCGGCATCAGCTCCGGCTTTTTTGAACCAGGTCTCACGCAAATCGGCCCCGACTTTATTAAGTTCGGCCCGGAAATTTTTATCGACATCGAGAACTTTGAGCCCGTTCTCTGCCAGTGTTTTAAGACTGCTGCGGTCCATATCCCCGGCCAGATTCCACATCTCATCTTCCATCGCCGCGGCGACTTCCAGAACCTGCTCCTGAACCTTGGGTGAGAGCTTATTCCAGGCATCAAGATTGACATTAACCATATTAACCGGCCCCAGGATGTTAATCCGGGTAAAATATTTCAGAACCTCCCAGGATTTAGCATCAACCCCGGAGACCGAAGAGGTATACATCGAATCTAAAAGACCGGCCTTCATCGCCGGATAAACCTCACTGAAAGGCATCTTCCGGGCGGCAACGCCGGTAGCTTTACCGAAAGCCAGACCGGTACCATCGTAAACCCGCATTTTCAAGCCTTTAAGATCGCTGAGTTTGGTAATCGGCCGCTGGGTGTAGATGCCGGAGAAAGGCCAGACTGAGGTATAAAGCGTCATCTGTTTGAAACGCTGCAGCGTCTTTTTGTAAACCGGCTTGGCCAGTTGATAGAGCAAACGCTGTTCAAAAGCATTGGTCGAGATAAACGGCTGGGCCGTCAGGGCCAGAATCGGGGCATCGCCCTCAACCATCCCGGTCGGGATTTCAGCAATCGACAACTGACCGTCGGCCACGGCCCGCAGCAGCTCCGGCCCCTTAAAACCTAAAGAAGAGCCAGGGTGCAAAACAATTTCCAGCTCACCGCCGGTAGCGGCCTTAACCTTATCAGCAAAACGCTGGGCTCCCTGCGAATGGAAATTTCCCGCCGGATAGTTTAGGTGCATGTGCCAGGTCGTTTTCGCCAGAGCGCTGCTGAATGGTGTCAAAATCAGTAAAACAAGTCCCAACCACAAAATCTTTTTCATTCTCCCCTCCATCAACATTAACTTTAATATTGCAAACTCTATCCACTTTCTAACACTATTTGACAATTCGCTGACCAATACTATAAAGAGAGCTTAAGTGTCAACCCGACAATTGGCAATAGACTCGTGACGGTCACAGCCCGCAAACCTCTTTACAACCCAAAAACAACTTGACAAAGGCAATAAAAAAGACATAGTCAGTTCTAATCACATCAGTTTAAACCAACTATTTTTTGAAGGAGTCTAAAATGAAAAAAATCACGGTAACCGCTCTTTTCATCACCGGACTGACTTTGCTACTGGCAAATATCGCTCTGGCTGAAACCTCTCTCATGAAAGAGGCGCAGGAATATTTTAAGCCAATTCCGGCAGCCGCCCCGATTCTCAAAGGCAACCCCGCCACTCCCGCTAAAGTTGAACTTGGAAAAATCCTCTATTTTGAACCACGTCTCTCACGCAGTGCCCTGATCAGCTGTAACACCTGCCATAATGTCGGTCTCGGCGGCGCTGATTTTCAGGAGACCTCAACCGGCCACGGCTGGCGCAAAGGCCCGCGTAACGCCCCGACCGTATTAAACTCGGTCTATAATGTCGCCCAGTTCTGGGATGGCCGGGCCAAAGATCTGGCGGAACAGGCTAAAGGCCCGGTGCAAGCCAGTGTCGAGATGAATAATAAGCCGGAAATGGTAGTAAAAACCTTAAAGAGTATGCCCGAATATATTACCTTGTTCAAAAAAGCCTTTCCGGGTGAAAAAGATCCGGTCACATTCGATAATATGGCCAAAGCGATTGAAGTCTTTGAAGCTACCTTAGTCACCCCAGACTCCCCCTTTGATAAATTCCTTAAAGGTGACGCCGCAGCCCTTAACGCCAAAGAGCAGAAGGGTCTTGCAACTTTTATTGATAAAGGCTGTTCCGACTGCCATGGCGGTATTAACATGGGCGGTGATGACTACTACAATTTCGGCGTCATCAAAGTTCCTGCCAGCCGCCTGGTAGCTGATGACAAAGGCCGGTTTAAGGTTACCCAGAAAGCTGGTGATGAGTTCGCTTTCAAATCGCCCTCTCTCCGCAATATCGAACTAACAACCCCCTATTTTCACTCCGGCAAGGTCTGGAATTTGAAAGCGGCGGTCGTTGTCATGAGTACGGCTCAGCTTGAGAGTTCCTTAAAAAAAGATGAGGTTGACAATGTGGTTGCATTTCTAAAAGCCACCACCGGCAAACAGCCCACAGTCATGCACCCGATCATGCCTAAACCGACCGACAAAACGCCACAACCTAAACTGGATTAGTCCCTATGTTTAAGTGCTCCTGGAATGGTAATTTTCATTTTTACTTTGATAGTTATCGCTATGTTTTGTCTGTTTGAGAAGAAGAACATCTGAAACAGGGCCTGTCGAGCCCATTATCAACCCGAACTGACAACAAAAGGAGGACTTATGGCTGAAGAGATGGAAGCCGGCTGTACCCGCCCGACCGGCGGCCCAACCGGCGAAGCCCAAAAACAGGCTACAGAAGATGAAACAACAACCGAAACTTTGCAACAGGAGGTCAAACCGATGATTCAAGTAGGTCATAAAGCCCCGGATTTCACGGCTCCGGGTTATCAGAAAGGGAATTTCATCAACGTCAAACTCTCAGACTATTTCGGCCAATGGGTGCTGCTCTGCCTTTATCCGGGTGATTTCACGTTTGTCTGAGCCACTGAAATTTCGGCAGTTGCCGAAAAATATCCGGAAATCAAGAAACTCGGGGTTGAAGTGCTCTCGATGAGTATCGACTCGGTTTTTGTCCATAAGATGTGGGATGAAAATGAGCTTTCGAAAATGGTTGACGGCGGCGTCCCTTTTCCAATGCTTTCCGACGGCGGCGGCCAGATCGGCCGGCTCTACGGTGTGTTTAACGAAGAAGCCGGCGTTGAAAACCGCGGCCGCTTCATCATTGATCCCGACGGCGTGATTCAGGGCTACGAAGTCCTGACCCCGCCCGTCGGCCGCAATGTTAACGAAACCATCCGCCAGCTCCAGGCATTCCAATATGTCCGCAACAGTAAGGGCACAGAAGCGACTCCGGCGGGCTGGAAACCCGGCAAAACCACACTCAAACCCGGCCCCGACCTGGTCGGCAACGTCTGGAAGGAGTGGCAGACAAAAATGGTCGAATAGCCCAGCCCAAGCGAAATAATTTGTAACTATTCAACCATTTCTCACAATTTGCCAAGAGTTTTGGGGTCATTGCTGGTACAAGGTGCTTCAGCACCCCAGCTTTGACCCCGTTTCTGAGGGCAAAGCGATGTTCGACACCATTTGTTATAGCTTTATTGTGATACGCTGAACAGTAACTTCAATTATTTAATTTTCAAAGAAGGTTTTCAATGAGTGATGATTCAATAAACCGTTTACGGCAACTGGACAAGGAAGAACTTATAAAAGAAAATCTGTCCCTGCGCCAGGAGAACAAAAGATTACTCACTCAAAAACTGCAAAGTGAAGAGAGGTTCAATACTTTTGCTGATAATATTCAGGCAGCAGTCTACCTGCTCGATGAAAAAGGCAAGATTACTTACGCTAACTCTTTCATGACAAAGTTAACTGGTTATACAAATTCAGAGTTGTTAAATTTAGAGCCATTCAGTTTGATTCATCAAGACTTTCGTGAAATTGCACATCAAAGAAATCAAGCCCGATTACAAGGAAAAGATACTTCAAATCAATATGATATAAAATTCCACACCAAGGATGGCAATACTAAATGGGTTGAACTCTACATGAAGCCGTTTGAATTTCAAGGTGAGTCGGCTACTCTTGGTACTTCCATTGACATCACAGAAAGTAAAAAAATGGAGGCTGAGCTGCGCCGAAGTGAAGAAAAATTCAAGACTTTTACCGAAAATTTACAGGTAATGGCCTACACCTATGACAGCAAAGGGAATTTTACATATCTAAACAAAAAATGTGAAGAGCTTACCGGCTACACCCGCGAAGAACTTATGGACATGAATTTTACTGAACTGCTCCATGATGATTACAAGAACTTGAGTGTCAAGCGGGCTAGTGCCCGGCGGGAGAATGAAAACAAAGGAGAATGCTACGATTATAAAGGAGTTAAAAAAGACGGCACCTACCGCTGGTGGGAGTTATCAGGTATTGTCCTGGAGAGTGAAAATGAAGACCATGAAAAAACTGTTCTCGGCAGTGCCATAGACATTACCGACAGAGTCGAATCCCAACTGGCATTGCAGGAGAGTGAAAGAAAATTCAGAGTCCTTTTTGAACGCTCTTCCGACCCCATGTTGCTGCTCGATAAAGAGGGTTTTTTT
>JAOZKP010000135.1:4486-7478 GCA_029935295.1 bacterium
CCTTTTTGAACGCTCTTCCGACCCCATGTTGCTGCTCGATAAAGAGGGTTTTTTTGATTGTAATCAAGCCACTCTCAAACTCCTGAAAACAGAAAACAAAGCTGACATCACAGCTCATCCGGGCAGTTTATCTCCGGAATTCCAACCGGATGGCCGCAGATCACGGGAAAAAGCCATAGAGAAGATTAAACAGGCCTATACTGACGGATTCCATCGCTTTGAATGGCTCCATCAGGATCGCCAGGGTAACAATTTCTGGACCGATGTCTCACTGACAGTGGTTCCGTTTGAAAATCGGGACATTATTTTTACCGTCTGGCGGGATATCTCTGCCATCAAAAAGCTTGAGCATCTTTTACGCGATGAACGTGAACAACTCTTAGTAACCTTGCGCAGTATCGGTGATGCCGTCATTACCACCGACCTTGACCGGCAGGTAATTTTGATGAACCGGGTAGCTGAGAAGTTGACCGGATGGCAGCAGGCTGAAGCCCGCGGCCGCAATGTCAACGAGATTCTGACTCTGATTAATGGTGAAACCGGAGCTCCGGCCGACAACCCTCTCAATCAGGCAATCAGTCAAGGGGTAATCTTAGAACTGGCTGAGAATACAATTCTACGCTCTAAGAATGGTCATGAATTTAAAATTGCCGACAGCGCCTCTCCGATTCGGGATGAAAAAAGTGAGATTATCGGCGGAGTTCTGGTGTTCCGTGATGTTACTATTCGTGAACAGATGCAGGATGAGGTATTAAAGCTGAGAAAACTTGAGAGCGTCGGCCGTTTGGCTGGGGGTATTGCCCATGATTTCAACAATCTTCTAACCGGGATTATGGGCAATATTGAAATCTCAACATTTCAACTTGCACCGGAACAAAAAAATATTCTTGGAAACCTGACCAAAGCCTTAAATGCTTCAAAACGAGCTGCGGACCTAACCCAAAAACTCCTTACTTTTGCCAAAGGTGGGGAGCCGATCAAAGCGGCAGCGGCGATTGGTGAAATAATTAGAGATTCAGCCGAGTTTTCTCTACTTGGCTCAAAAATAGCCCTCTCACTGGCACTCCCCGAGAATCTCTGGGCAGCGGAGGTTGATGCCGGGCAGATCAGCCAGGTAATTCAAAACCTGGTGATAAATTCAGTCCAGGCCATGCCTGATGGCGGAACTATTTTCATCAACTGTAAAAATATAAATACGAACTCATCGGAGCTCACTGGATTACCCCTGAAACCGGGACCTTATCTCAAGATCTCAGTCCGTGATCAAGGCGACGGCATTGACTTAGAACTTCACGAGAAGATTTTTGACCCCTTCTTTACAACTAAAAATGAGGGCAGCGGACTCGGGTTATCGGTAATTCATTCAATCATCATGAAACATAACGGCTATATCAGCATCAATTCCCAACCGGATCTTTTTACAGAATTTAATATTTTCCTACCGGCTCTCGGAGTGATCTCTGATAAGCCGCAAGAGACAATCAGCAAAACTGAACCGCCGGTTGTTGCCAGCCGTATCCTGGTAATGGATGACGAAGATCTTGTCCGCGAAATTTTAACGGAAATCTTGACTACTGTCGGCTATGAGGTTGAAGCGGTCAGCGACGGACAACAGGCTTTGGAAATTTACCAACAACAAAAATTTGCGGTGGTAATCATGGACCTGACAATTCCCGGAGGCATGGGTGGACGGGAAACCATCGAATTTCTCAAAGATTTCGACCCGCAGGTCAAAGCGATTGTCTCCAGCGGTTACGCTAACGACCCGATAGTTGCCGAATATGAAAAATATGGCTTTTGCGGATTCCTCAACAAGCCTTATATCGTTGAAGACCTGCTCAAACTCATAAAGAGAGTATTGACAGATTAAATTGTTGCCAAAAGAAGTAAAAACAAGATAAAAATAATCTTATTTATTCATAGTTCACGATATTTTTCCTGCAAAAGGTCTTATTTCCCAAATCCTGTCTGAGGATACTTTTCAATTTCATTCAATTGTCGAGCAAAGTCAGCCGGGGTTACGGCCGGTAATTGACAGGTGCCGTTTTCGCAGATATAGGCAGTGGTTTTACCGTTGCGAGCTGACTTATTCTTTACCAACGGTACTAAACCGGCATAGACGGACAAATCCTGCCCGCCACTGACAACCGTTAAGATCCGATTCGGTAAATATTTTTTCCTGAATTCCTGCAGGAAACTTTCGGCCTCATTCAGCCCACCTGACGGCGTAACAATCACAATCTCCTTGACTTGGTCAGTATAAAAATCAAGCGCCAACAGCATCTCAGACAGAGCCAGAGGCTGCGCTGCCGTACCGCCAAGAAAAAGTGAGAGCATCTTTCCGGCCCGCAGCCGGTAATTATCGTTGGTCGTATACTTATACAATTTCAGTAGATTCAACAACTCCACCGAATTTCCGGAGGGTTCAGCCCCGTCATAGCCGGGTTTCTCCCGGGCAATCAGTCCCGGCTGCCCCTTCGCTGTCATAAAAAAACCGCCATGTTCTAGATCTTCATAGTCGGCCTGCAGCACTTTGTCCAACCGCACCGCCAGCTGCAGCCATCTAATCTGCTGCGTAACCTCATAAAGATCAATCAGGGAGGCGATAAAAAAAGCGTAGTCATCAAGGTAGGCCGGATGGCGGGCCTGTCCGTCCTTATAACTGCGATAAAGCTTGCCATCACGGTAAAGATTCTGCAGAATAAACTCTGCCGCCTTTACTGCCTGATCAGTATAGTGCTGGTTGCCAAGCACCAGTCCGGCCTGGGCATATGCGGAAATCATCAAGCCATTCCAGGCAGTCAATATTTTTTCATCGCGCAGAGGCCGCGGGCGATAGTTCCGCTGTTGATACAGGGTCGCACGGGCTTGTTCCACAGTTGCCATAAGCTTTGTTTCTGAAATCCCAAGATTTTCAGCCACTACCACCGCCGCTTCGGGCCGATAAAGGATATAACGCCCATCAAAATTTGGACTTCCCCCAACCCCATAA
>JAOZKP010000460.1 GCA_029935295.1 bacterium
CAGGTGCCATCACAACAAATAATAATTCGTTTCATCACCACCCCCAACCAAAAAGAAGACACAAACATTAAATAAAAACTTAACCGCAGTCAAAACGCCCCCGGCCCAACCAGAGCAATATAATCCGAGCCAAACCAAACCCGCCATAATCAACATACTTCCCAAATTAATTCAACTAATAAAATAGGTGTTGACTACAATCGACCATAGCGTGTAAGGATTATCAACCTTGAACTGCAAATCCAATATTTTAAGCGTGACAAACTTTCACCTCAAATCAAGGGTAATAGGGCTTATCCGCTTGAACCAACCTACGATTAAAACAAAAGCACAACATCTAGTGGTAAATTAAGCCGAAGCCTCTATATCTTGGGGGTTGATTTTTTTAACAATAAATGTTTATATATAAGTAAACCATGATGCACTTTTATTCTGGAGAACAACTAGATATCTGTTTTGCGACAAACAGTGATGGTTCCTGCCCGGCATACGAATACCTTTCATCTCTGCCCGATGATGTTTTCGTTGCATTTGCATCACTCACTAAGACTCTGGCGGACAAAAGGCGTATTCAAAATAAAGAACAATTCAGAAAAATAAAAGATAAGATTTTTGAAATCAAACCCAAAGGTTATAGATTTTTAGGATTTTTTTATCAGGGGTCTTTTGTCATCACCAATGGATTTCAAAAAAGAGGCGGTGGCAAAAGTGAAAGGTTTCCGACTAAAGAATTCGACAAAGCACAAAGATTTTTCAAAGAAATCACGGGATAACAAAACAAGAGGCTAAATATGGACTTAATGACTAAACTTCTCGCGGAGCGTAACCTTGAGAAAGAGTTTCAAAAGAGTAATTTTATACTGGATGTGACGGAAGAGATCTGTAAAATTCTTTCTGAAAAAAATATTACCCGGCAGGAATTGGCAGATAGACTTGGCAAATCAAAGGGATTTGTATCGCAGATTCTTAACGGTTCAAGAAATATGACTTTAAATACATTGGCAGATGTTTGTATAGCTTTAGGTTGTACTCCCAAGGTCAAAATCTCCGATGAAATACAAAAGAGTAAGGATAATGTCGTTTATTTAGTAGAGTCATTTCCTATAAATAAATCAAAACCTTGTAATTACAATATGGATGTGGCCATATAAAATGGTGATGAAAAAGAATATAGCCGAGAATATCAACATCAAAGATATTCACCTGATACACGTCAACAGCCGGAGAGAGCCGGTACCTCCGGCTGAAAATGCAAAAGTCAATATCTCATGTGAGCCCGTAATTGAGCAGCATCACCCAGAAAAGAAGCATTTTACGATTATTTGCAAATTTAATCTGAGCATACACGATGAGGACAAAGACGTATATTTAATGAAAATGGCAGCAGAGTATTGTGTAATATATGAAATAAACGACACCATTGAACAGGTTCGCAAGAATGAATATGCAGCTCTTGTGAGTTCAGCTGTTTTTAATTGCTGGCCATCCTTTCGTGAGCTGGTACATCGGCTCGTTATTGATGCCGGCCTGCCGGCCTTTATTCTGCCAACTTTAACAGAAAAAAAGTTAAAAGAGTTTAATATCAAACATATTGATGGTTTATGATTCTTGGACAAAAACTTAGACATAGTGTCCAAGTTAAGAAGAACCAAGCTCCCACAACCCCTCAACCCAAACCACCGGCAGAAAATCCCCGGCCAAACCGTCAATCTTTTGTGAGTGAATATTCTGCTTGTCGCTGCGCAGTCCCACCGTCAGCCAGCCCAGCTTATTCGCCGCCAAATTGAACTCCCGGCATAATCGGCCCCGGCGGCACAAGTCAGGGGATAGCCGCCGCCGAACCTGGGGTTTATCTCCAACCCTTTAATCGCTTCCCGCTCCGGATCATAAAAAACCTGAACCGTTAAACAGCCGACCGCTCCGCTCAACGCCGACAATCTCGGCCGCAGATAATCATAAACAAAATTCTATTTGATGAACCAGCACCGACCGCGACCAACCATTTTTGATTGCCGCGTGAGCATACCATTTACGTTCAGCAGAATCCTTTACCTTGGTCAATAAAGTTATGTTGTGCCCCCAGGGTAATTGTCCAATAAGCTGTTGGACAATTGAGGCCTCCGGCCACGATTCAGCTAAAGACCTCATGTACAAAAGGTTTGCACGTGAAAAACCTTTCATCTCGGGAAATTCACGCCGCAAATCAACCAACACTGGG
>JAOZKP010000461.1 GCA_029935295.1 bacterium
CCTCTTTTCGCGGATACCATTGAACAACTTTTGAATGAGCCCGGCCATCTTTTTAAAGGGCCGTATCTTGATATTCAGCTCCCATTTCAACAGGGCCGGGGTGGGGCTGATTTTTTTCCTGATCTGCCGATGCCGTATCAACCTTATCTGCATCAGGAAAAATCTTTTACCCGTCTCGGCGGCCCTAATCCTAAATCAACTCTGGTGGCGACCGGCACCGGCTCCGGCAAGACTGAATGTTTTCTCTATCCGATTCTTGATTATTGCTACCAGCACCGGGGCGAAGCCGGGATCAAGGCGATTATTATTTATCCCATGAATGCCCTGGCCACGGATCAGGCCGGGCGCTTGGCTCGATTGATTGAAGAGAGCAAGCTGCGGGGCCAGGTTACGGCCGGGATTTATGTCGGCCAGAAAGAGAGAGAGTCCTCGATGCTGATGCAGCCGGATCGGCTGATCTCGGATAAGGAGACGCTGCGGCTCTCACCCCCGGATATTCTTCTGACCAACTACAAAATGCTGGATTATCTGCTGATCCGTCCGGATGATCGCTCTTTATGGCAGCATAATCTTCCGGAGACTTTGCGTTTTCTGGTAGTTGACGAACTCCATACCTTTGACGGGGCCCAGGGCTCGGATTTGGGCTGTTTGATTCGCCGTTTGAAATCCCGGCTGGCGATTGAGCCGGATTATCTCTGCGCGATTGGTACCTCGGCCACGTTGGGTTCTGGTACGGAACAGACGGAACTGCTCGATTATGCTGCGGCCCTGTTTGGGGAAGAGTTTAATCGGGACGCAATTATCTCAGAATCCCGTTTAAGTGTGGGGGAATTTTTAGGTGAGAGTCTGATCTCTTATGTCGATATTGTCCCCGAAGATAAAATCAATGAGCTTGATCCGGCCAATTTCGACCGTTACGAGGAGTACATTGAGACCCAGTACCAGCTTTGGTTCGATGAGCTGATACAAGGTGATTTTGCTGATTCAGATTGGCGGATTGAACTTGGTGAAAAGCTTAAAAGACACCTCTTTTTTCATAATCTGTTGAAAATTCTGGCGGGTAAGGTTTTCAGTTTTGACAATCTCTTTGACGAGTTGATCCGGGTTACCCGAAACCTGAATAACCAAGACGAAAATTATAGGTCACACCTCTTAAACAGTCTTATTGCCCTGATCTCCGAGGCCCGGAAAGAGGATGGGGCGCACATCCGTCCGTTCCTTAATGTCCGCCTGCAGCTCTGGCTGCGAGAACTGCGCCGCATGGTCGGGGAGGTTGCTTCTAAAAAGCCCCGGCTGCGTTTTGCCGACGATCTCAACGAGGAGCAGCTGAAAACTCATCTGCCCCTGGTTCATTGCCGGGAATGCGGCAGTATGGGCTGGTCCGGTTTGAAGTACAAGGCCAGTGCCGAGGTTTCCGGTGATCTTGCCACTTTTTACCAAGCCTTTTTCCGGCATGATCCCAAGGTCGTTTATCTCTTTCCCGAAGAAAAGATCGAAGATGATCCGGAGAAGAAGTTTTTTTACTCCTATCTCTGTCCGAAATGTCTGCATTTGACGAATCAGGATGGTAAAGAATGTCCCTTCTGCAACCATGCCGAACTGCTTCTGGTTTATGTGCCGGATACCCGAAAACAGCAAGGGAATCGCCAGGTCAGTGTTAATGAGTGTCCCTATTGCAATACCCAAAACAGCCTCACTCTGCTGGGTTCCCGGGCTGCCAGCCTGACCAGTGTTATGATTGTCCAGCTTTTTTCATCTTCCTATAACGATGACAAGAAGCTTTTAACCTTTTCTGATAATGTTCAGGATGCAGCCCACCGGGCCGGTTTTTTCAGCGGCAGAACCTACAATTTCAACTTTCGCGCCGCCCTGCAGCAGGCTGTTCTCGCCGGCGGTGACGGCCTGAAACTGACCGAAATGCCGGCGGCCTTCATCAAACACTGGTCGGCTTTGCTGGATGAGAATAAGTACCTGGCGACCTTTCTTGCCCCAAACATGGAGTGGCTTCAGGATTATGAGTCTCTCCAGAAAAACGGATCGCTGCCGAAAAATTCAAGTCTGGGCCATGCCGTTAATCAGCGAATTGGTTGGGAGATTGTCAGTGAATACGGTTTTCGCGCCCGCATCGGCCGGACCTTGGAAAAAACCGGATCTTCAATTATCTATCTTGATCCGGAGTTGTTGCGGGAAACTCACTTGCGGCTGCTTGAACCTATCC
>JAOZKP010000136.1 GCA_029935295.1 bacterium
TATAAATTTAAATTATTTAGTGGAGATAAGAGATGAACAATCCGAAAAGCGACACCTCGAAAGCTGTAAAAATTATTGACGGCGTCTGGTGGGTTGGAGTTAATGATCATGTTAACCCCTTGTTTGAAGGGATGTGGGCTCTGCCCAACGGAATGAGTTATAACGCTTATCTGGTGCAGGGTGAAAATAAAACCGCGCTGATTGAGCTCTCCCGTAATGGTTTTGCTGAACCTTTTATTGAAAAAATTGAAGAGATTATTCCGCTGGTGGATATTGATTATATAATTCATAACCACTTGGAGCCGGATCACTCCGGGATTATCCCGGAAATTTACCAGCGTTGTCCTGACGCCCAGGTTATAGCAACCGCTAAGGGTAAGAATTTTCTTGAGCAGTTCTATGGCGAAGGGGATCGGGTTACGGCCGTAAAAGATGGGGATACAATTGATCTCGGCGGCCGTACTCTGCGTTTTCTGAATTATCCCTGGCTGCACTGGCCGGATACGATGTTTACTTATCTTGAAGAGGAGAAAATCCTTTTCCCGTGTGATGCTTTCGGCGGTTTCGGTGCGGTTGACAAGGGGCTGTTTGCCGATGAGATGGATCTTGAAGCCTACTGGCCGGAATCCAAACGTTATCTGGGAACAATTGTCGCGTCATACTTGGGGCATGTCGTCAAGGCGATAGACAAGTGGGTTAAAGGCGGTATGGGGATCAACATTCTCTGTCCTTCACACGGTCCGGTTTACCGCAATAACCCGATGTCAATCATAAGCCGCTACCAGGAGTGGGCAAAAAATGAGAAGGGTTACAAGGTGGTAATGATTGTCGGCTCAATGTGGGGAAGTACTCACGAAATGGGGGCAATTGTTAAACACCGTCTGGAAAATAACGGTCTTGAGGTGAAATATTTTGATGCCGCAACGGCTGAGCCGGGTCAGGTTTTAGGAGAAATGCTGAATGCCGGTGGGGTTGTTTTCGGGGCTCCGACTTACGATGCCAATATCTATCCCCGGCTTGAATATTTTCTGATGCTCTTCAGGAGCAAAAAGAAAAATGGGTTGCCGGTTGCGACTTTTACGCAAAATAGCTGGAAGGTCAATATTACACCGAAGATGAATGTCTATCTTGAAGATATGAAATCTCAGATCATACCGCCGCAGGTAGTCGGCCACGGCAGCCCGAATGAAGATGTGAAAAAAGAGTTGGAGCTTTTAGCGGATAATTTGACTGCCAGTATGAAAGATGTCTGCTTTATGCCTCAAAGCTGAAGCTATTTTCCCGTCATTTCCCGGAGGCGGTGATTTTCAATTGTGGTCGCCGCCAGCTTTGCAATCGTATTCAGGGTCTCTAAATCCTGATCTTCTATTGTTGAATCCGGGTCAAGGTTGACTACATTCAGAAGTCCGTAACTTTCGTGCGGAGTGTAGAGCGGGAAAGACGCGATGGAATTAATTCTGTGTTCTTGATCTGTGAAAGAGAGCTGGTCGTTATGGTTGATGTCAGTTTCAATAAATATATCTTTGCTGGAACTGACTTTTTCAAGATACGGGATTGGTTCCGGGTTGGTGAAATGCAGGGCTTCAAGAATTTCTTCATTTAATCCCCACTCAATACTGGTTTGCAATTCTCCGGCATCATTGTAAAGCAGGATTGAACCCACTTCGGCCCGGGTTATTTTAAGTGCAATTCGCATCAGGGTTGCGAGTGTCGGTTCCAGTGATTTGTTGCCGACCATCTCCCCCATTTCATTAATCAGGTCAAGGCGTGACGCCTGTTCCTCTTTGCTACTGCGCATTTCACAGAAAATTGTCGTCCGGACGATGGCGTTGGTGAAATGGCTTAAGAGAAAACGCAGGGAGATTACATTCTCTTCCAAATTTTCCGGGTACTCGTGGAAAACTATGACAGCGGCAGTTTCGTTACTGATAGTTAATCTTTTTGCCCAGTGTATATCGTAACTGTTGCCGAACCAGGTTAACGGGATCGGTGTCAGCAGGGGTTCGTGGTCAATCAGTTCCTTGAAAGGTGCCTGGTTTTCTTTGAAAACTATCTCATCCCAGATTGAACTTTCAATAACATTTGAATAGGCAAGGCTGTAGCAGTGATTGTCATTATTAAATAGAAAGCAGGAAAAACGGCTGATCCCGCAGAGCTCTTCCATGTATTTTGCCAGAGCAGTGTAGAGCTCTTCCATCTCCATTGCCAGATGGATGGCGAGAATTGCTTGTACCAGATCGGCGGGCAAGGGTGAGATCATCTTTTCTCCTTCAGTCTTCCATTTTTTGCTAAATAAGGTCAAGCATTGCAACGACATCTTCGGCTATCTTATTAATCTTCTCCTCTTCCTGTGCCGGCCATTCAGGGTCAAGTCCTAATCTCTGCATGCGTTTGACAAATGATTCAGGGTAAGTTTCTGATCTGTCACGTTCTAAAGCAAAACCGAACTGGTTGCTTATGGTGTCAGCCAGAGATACTGCCAGAGTTTCACGGGGGGCGAATGTGCTGTTTTCCGGTTGATGATGGAGTTGTACGGTCTCAACCAGGTTTTTTGGAAGTTTCCAGCGGTCGAGAAGGATCCGACCGATATCTGCATGATTAAAACCCAGCAGCTCCCGCTCTATTTCAGTGATTTCCTGCCCATTGGCAATCATTTCTGAAAACCTTTCTGCTTCTTTTTGGGCAAAAGGGCCTAAAACAAGTTTGCCGATATCGTGCAGCAGTCCGGCAACATAGCAGTTTTCAATTTCTTCCGGGGTTAAGCGTGCTGCTGTGGCAATCTCCCGGGAAAGGCTGGCGACTATATTAGCATGTAGCCAGAGACCTTCACGTTGGTAACCATAAGCCGGCAGGGCCCGTTTAAACAGGGCGGATGTCGATGCTCCAAGTACCAGGCTGCGGATGGTATTGTGGCCAAGGTAGACAACCGCATCGCTGATGGTTGAGACCTTGCGTGACAGGCTGTAGAAGGCTGAATTTGCCATGCGCAGCATCCGGGCCGCCAGAGCCTGATCCTGAACGACAATTTTTTCGAAATCTCCAGCATTGGATTTTTCACTGTTAACCAGTTCCATGACTTTGTAGACTATTGCCGGCAATGAAGGTATTTCCTCAATCTTTTGCATGATCTGACTTTTGAGGCGCTCTTCATTGATAACTTTCAGTCCGAGTTTGCTTTTGTTGCTTGAAGTTCTTACGGCCGTAGCGGGTGTGCTTTTTTTAGCCGGGGCAAGGTCGTGGATGTTCAACGCCTGTTTTATCTGTTTGATCAGATTGATTTTATCAAACGGTTTATTAATGAAACCATTGGCGCCGAGCTTTCGCGCTTTGATGATTATCTCTCTGGTTACCTGACCGGTGGCGATGATGACCGGTATGTTCTTTAGTCGAGAATCACTTTTGATATGTTCGAGAATGATAAAATCATCGTAGCCGCTGATAACTGCTTCACAAATGATAAGACGGGGTACTTCCTGAAGGAGTGAGGTGGTTAACTCAGCCAGAGATTTAAGTTTTCTGGTCTCCATACCGATAGAGGTAACGACTTTGGAGATCTCTTCAGCTGATTCCGGGTGGGGGTCGAAAATAAAAGCCAGCATCATGTTTTCCTGTTAGCGTATGCGTGGAGATCGGTTGAGAACGGATCAATAATTTGACGTTATAGTAGCAGTCAAACAATGATATTGCAACTATTTAACTAAAAATTTATATGGGTTTTAGTCGGGTTTGTCAATGCAATAAGCAGCAGAAAATAAAAAAGGCTTTGGTCTTACTTAGCAATTTAAGTAAGACCAAAGCCTTTTTTGCAGCAATTATAACTTTTTCAACCTTGCTAAAGTTGTTCTGCAGCTATTATTGAAAACAACAGTCCTATTTAACTTTTAATGTATCGCTGTTGTAAAATAGATGGTGGCGGTGCAGGGAATTGAACCCCGGACACTACGGATATGAGCCGTATGCTCTAACCACCTGAGCTACACCGCCTTGTAACAGTTTGCCGGTCTAAGATCATAAAAAATAGAACCAGCCAAACACGAAGCGCCTTTTAATGCGTTTTTTTATCTTTGTCAATCATTTTGTGTTGGAAAATTATCGTGTTGCCAATATTTTGTAAAGCAGACTTAATATCTGTGTCTGGGCAGTTTCTTGAAAGGTTTTCTGCTGTAGAAAAATCGTACGATAATAAACCCGGGTAAAACTTTAAGGTGCCTCTTCTTTTTGTATTTGTCCAGTTTTTAGATTTAAATGATTTTTCATTGACAAGTTGGCTTAAATATTATAACAGAGCTCCTGCTTTAAATCACAGGAAATTTTTTTTGGTCGTTGTTTAACAGTTAACGTAAGGTGGGATAAGGAAGGGAATAAGTAATGGCACTTAATTTTGATTTAGCAGAGGAACAGGAAATTCTTCGCAAAAGTGTGCGTGGTTTTGCGGAAAAAGAGATCGCTCCGTTGGCTCAGGAACTTGATAGAAAAGAGGAATTCTCTTTGGAATTGACCAAAAAAATGGGTGACCTTGGTCTTTTTGGGATGTTCGTTTCACCTGAGTATGGTGGCTCCGGACTTGATTATGTTTCATATATTATTGCAGTTGAAGAGATTGCCCGGGTTGATGGTTCTCAGGCCGCGACCGTGGCCGCTGGTAACTCTTTGGGAATTGGTCCAATCTACTATTACGGTAGTGAAGAGCAGAAGCAAGAGTGGTTGCCGCGTCTTTGTACCGGCGAGCTGTTGGCGGGTTTTGGTTTGACCGAACCGAATGCCGGTTCTGACGCCGGTAACTCTAAAACCAATGCATTTATTGATGGTGATGATTGGGTAATTAACGGCTCCAAAATTTTCATCACCAACGCGTCAGCCCCGAACACCGGGGTCATCATTGTGCAGGCGATTACCGGAAAACGTGAAGATGGGCGTAATGAAGTAAGCTGTATTCTGGTTCCGGCCGGAACTCCGGGGATGGAGTGCCGCCCGATGCACGGCAAGATGATGTGGCGTTCTTCGAATACAACCGAGATCTATTTTGATGATTGCCGGGTTCCGGTCAAAAACCTTCTGGGTGGTCGGGGTGAAGGTTTTCATCAAATGTTGGCAACCCTTGACGGTGGTCGTTTGAGTATCGGCGCTATGGGTCTTGGCGGGGCTCAGGGAGCCTATGAAAAAGCTTTGCGTTATTCGCAGGAGCGGATTCAGTTTAATCGTCCCCTGTTTGATTTTCAGGTAACTCAGTTCAAACTGGCCGATATGGCAATGGAAATTGAACTGGCCCGTAATCTTCTCTATAAAGCCTGCTGGTTACGTTCCAATAAACGGCCGTTTTCACGTGAAGCGGCAATGGGTAAACTCTACTGTTCCGAAGTAATGAGCCGGGTCGTCGATCATGCTGTGCAGATTCATGGTGGTTATGGTCTGATGGAAGAGTATGATGTTGAGCGTTTCTATCGTGATCAGAAACTTCTGGAAATTGGTGAAGGAACTTCAGAAATTCAGCGTCTGGTTATTGCCCGTTCGTTGAAGTAGACGAAATATAAAATTGAGTCAATTTTATCAAAAATTACCGGCGGCGGTACGGTTGATCGAAGTTGGCCCGCGGGATGGGTGGCAGAACCTTACCGAATTTATTCCGACTGCAACCAAAATCGAGCTCATTGATGAGCTCGGTTGTTGCGGTTTTAATGAAATTGAGGTGAGCTCTTTTGTCAACCCGAAAGCAATCCCGCAGCTGCGGGATGCGGCTGCTGTTTTCGCCGCGATTAAGTCAGTTCCGTCAATGGTAACCGCAGCTTTGGTGCCGAATCGGCGGGGGCTTGAACCGGCGCTTAAGGCCGGGGTCGGGAAAATAGTTTTTTTTATTTCCGCCAGTGATACTCATAACCGAAAAAATCTCGGATGTCCACAGAGTGAGACTCTGAGTGAAATTAAGATTATGTTGGAGCAGCTGCCGGCTGTAGCTCAATTTCGGGTTTCAATCTCGAATGTATTTGGTTGTCCTTACGAAGATCAGATTTTATTCAGTTCGGTAAAACAGCTGGTTAAAAATCTCTTCGAGATCGGCTTTCGTGAGATTACACTGTGTGATACCTTAGGGGTTGCGACTCCGGATCAGGTTTACGAATTTTCGACGAGGTTGAAAGGTGACTTTCCCGAGGTTGATTTCGGTCTGCATCTGCATGACAGCTGCGGCCGGGCTTTAGCCGGTGTCATCGCCGGCCTGCAAGCCGGGATTGATCGTTTTGATACGGCTGCCGGGGGCTTGGGCGGTTGCCCATATGCTCCGGGAGCGGCGGGTAATCTGGCAACCGAAGATCTCCTTTTTACACTTGACAAAATGGGTGTCAAAACTGGCATTGACAGTCAGGCACTGCTTGCCTATGTTCGGCGCCAGGTGCTGATAGCCGGTAATGGCAGCAGCCACATGCTGAGTTTTTCCGAAAGTTGTAATTAAAATTTATGGAGTTGAAGATGTCTGAAGTTATTTTGAGTGAAAATCGTGACGGGGTTTTTATAATTACTCTGAATCGACCTAAAAGTATGAATTCATTAAGCCGGGAGTTGTTGTCCGCACTTAATAAATTGGTTACTGAGATTAGCGTTGATAAGAGTATCCGGGTTGTCATAATCACCGGTGCCGGAGAGAAAGCATTCTGTTCCGGAGCAGATCTTAAAGAGCGCGCGACCATGACCCCGCTCGAAGTTAAGCAGTATATCCAGATGATTCGCAACACCTTTACTATGGTTGAGAACCTGCCGCAGCCGGTTATTGCTGCGGTAAACGGTTTTGCTTTCGGCGGTGGTACCGAACTGGCACTGGCTTCCGATATCAGAATTGCTGCGTCGAATGCGACTATGGGTTTGACCGAAACCAGTCTGGGAATTATTCCCGGTGCCGGCGGTACTCAGCGTCTGGTTCGTCTTATTGGAAAAGGTAAAGCTAAAGAGATGGTGTTTACCGCGCATCGGGCTAAAGCTGAAGAAGCTTTAACCGTTGGTTTGATTAACCAGATTGCCCCCGAAGGCGGCCTGATTGATGCGGCAATGGCAATGGCTGAAAAGATTAAAAAGAATGCGCCGATTGCTTTGGAAATGGCAAAATATGCAATTAATTACGGCAGTGAAGTCGATCTTGGTACCGGCCTGGCGATTGAGTCGAATTGTTACGCAGTGACAATTCCGACCAAAGACCGGATTGAGGGACTGACTGCTTTTCGTGAAAAACGCGCTCCGGTTTACACGGGCGAATAGTTTACTGACCAGCTTACTGATATTTAGTGCGCGACCGAAAACCGCCAATTTTCTCGATTGCGGCGTTAGGCTCAAATTTTAATCCTCGGAATACTTAGTGTATGCCTCCGGTTAAAATCTTTGCCTGCCTTGCACTCAAGAAAATTGTCAGGTTTTCTGCCAGGCACTATTTTGGTATCTTGCTGGTTCCTTGACTTGCTTACCCGGGATAATTGGGCGATT
>JAOZKP010000462.1 GCA_029935295.1 bacterium
TCTATGCGCACCAAAGGTAATACCGTTGCCTGCCATCATCTTAACTTCATTCCAATCAAGCATCATCCTGGGCATCTTTTTTTTCTCAGGATCTCGATTGACATTAAGTTCCTGAAACAATTTAACAATTAATTTTTTACGCTCTTTATCAGATTTTGATTTAAGTACGGCAGCAACTTGAATATTGGCCAGTTGCTTTTCTTTCATAGTTTGAATTCGTATTTTATCACTCCCAAATAATTCATGAAAATTGAACTCATATTTATCCGTCGATAAAAATGCCCATTCAAGCTGATCAGGCCAGGTCTTATTATCCGTATCAATCAGAGAGGTTGTCAAATATATGGTCGCCGGCAGCTCATTTTTACTCAATAACGGGAATGCCGAGATATAATTATCCCTATAACCATCATCAAACGTTATCGATATGGACGGTCTGGGAAAAGATGATTTTGAACTTATGATATCAACAACTTCATCTAAATCTAGAACCTTATAATTTTTCTTAAGATACTGGAGTTCTTCAGCGAAGTCCGCAACCTGATGATGCACGACAGGTCCCTTGTCAAGATATACTGTTTTATCATTGACGATACGATGATATACAAGAATGATGCATGGATGATTTGTTCTTATTTTTGACAAATATTTCAGGATAATTTTCAAACATCCCGAATAATAGAAACAAAAATAGATAATCGTTTTTATTTTTGTTTTAAGTATTGACATTCTAACTCTTTATATGAATTTTCATATTGATAAATTTGATAGTATCACGAACCAGAGAAGTTTAACTTTTCCACAAACTCCAATTATTTCACATTAGCATCTCATCCCCATATTCTCAGATTTTTCCATAAGAATGTTGATTTACAGCGAATTTCCCGATCAAAAATAAGTATAAACAATGAATAAATCAAAGCACCAATAATAACCTTAACCAGACAATTTGCTAAAGAAGTTGAAAAATTGAGCTTCCGGATAATCAAGAACATAATGCCGGAAGCAAGAAAATAGAAAAATATTCGCTGGTACTCAATGCTGAAACTGAATTCACGCATGGAGAAGTAGGTCAATACCAAGGCATAAAAAAAATAGGAAATGAGCGTCGCCTGGGCTGCCCCAAGAATCCCATGTAAAGGAATAAGAACAACATTAAGACCAACATTCAAAATGCAGGCACCCAGCATAACATAGGTTATTTTAACCGTTTTTTTATTGATAAATAGTCCTGCATTGAGAATAATAGTACAGGCATAAACTGCCTGTCCAAGGATAACATAAGGCAATATGATGTACACATCCGCATATTTAGCAGAGGCCAGAAAGCTGATCAGATCCTTACCGACAGCAATAAAACCGAAAACCGCTGGAGCCAGGACCAGCATGAAATAGGTAAACAACTTGGTGAAGAACTCTCTGGTCTGCTGTTCTCCCTGATTTACAAGAATATTCATATAAATCGGTGTCATGGCATAGTTAATCGGATAGATCATGGCTTCAATAATATACGTGGTCAAATTGTACCCCGCAGTATATAAACCCAGAGCCGTTGATCCCAAATAGAGTTGGATCAAATATCGATCAGCATAACTGAGGATAAGATGACCCATCTCAGCCCAAAGCAACGGAAAACCAAATTTAACCGCCTGTTTTAATTCGTCTGGACAAAAGTGTTGCCGACCACTTTTTATCCGGCCCCGGGTAATAAATAATAGAAGAAAAAGAATACTGACAGAAGCAATAATCTGACCAATGAAAAAACCATATAGTCCTTTCACAATAAAAAAAACTAAGAAAATACTGCAAGCCAGAGAGCCATATCGGTCAACTATAGTGATTAGATTAAAAAGCTTGGTTCTCTGCTCAGCCCGAAGAAAACTGGTCAGGGTCGCACTGATGCATCTGGTAAATATCAGGATTGCGGCAAGAGAAAGAAGCCTGGTGAAATATTCATCGAGGAGATCAGCAGGGAGCAGTTGTAAAATGGAGACAAATAAAAGTGTAATACCTGCGGCAATAATTAGAGAAGCGAAGAATAGGGTTGAATAATAGTCAATAATTCTGTCACGGGCTTTTTGCTCCTCGTAAAATCTAACAATAGCACTGGGAAGTCCCATTTTAGTTATGGCAATGATAAAAGTAATCGTTGTCATAACTAAACCGAGCAAACCATAATCGGCAACCGAAAATATCCGCGTCATAATCGGGAA
>JAOZKP010000137.1 GCA_029935295.1 bacterium
CGCCGTTGGCTTTGCTGTAGTGGATGTCATTTTCAAGGATGACGCGGAAACCGAAATTTTCGCCTTTACCGGAGAATCCGAGACGGAGTTCATTGCGGACGAAGAAACCCGCGCCCCAGCCGCCTTCATCCAGGGTTACAAAGTCTTCCTTGTCGCTGTCAAAGTCATTCATGTTGTAACAGTAGGTCGGGATGAATCTGTTGCTCCCGAAGAGGGTCAGGTCGACGCCCTTTTTGGCACTTACGGTGCCTTCGCCCATGGCGGCAAATGATGAGCCGACCGTGGCGAGGATAAAAATAATACTCACCAGTAATGCTAGATAACTTTTCTTCATCTTTCGTTACTCCTTTTCTTGTTGTTTACTTTCTTAATTAAAACTTCTACCTTTTAACTTTACTATTAAATTGGTTGACCCGGTAAATCTGTTGGCAAATCACTGTGCCCACCAAGCTAATACACTTGCCTAGAATCGATCAACAGTCTCTAATTATGAAATAGCTATAATTAGATTATTAGCTGAATCGTAGTCGTGAATATCATTCCAACCACTGTTTGTCAACAGTTTTTTAGATAATTTTAATATTCGGTACAGGTGATTTTAATTTTTTCCGGGGAGAGGGTCAGGGGGATAGCCGAATCGGGGGTTATTACGTAGGTGGTTTCAGTGGTAATGATTGTTTCCGGCAGGTCTAAGGTATTGGAAAAGCTGTTTTGGTGCGGCGCAAAGATTAATTTCGGTTCTAATGCAACGACCATATCTTTTTCAATCACCATTTTGTTGTTGCGGGCGATAAAAGGAAATTCATCAACTTCAAGGCCGACGCCGTGGCCGACGAAGCTGACTTTGTCGGGACCGTGACCTAAAAAATAGTCGGCAAAACCGAAATCTGCTGCCATCTCCAGGGCTTTGGAGAAGATTGCGCCGCATTCGATGCCGGGTTTCAGGAGGTTAACGAGTTCCCGGTTTAATGTTAAAAGTTTTTCATGAGCGTCGCGGATGTTTGCCGCAGGTTCTCCCAATGAAAACATGCGGGTAAGATCGGCGAGGTAGCCTTCATAGTTGACCATAAAGTCAATACTTATCGGTATCCCGCGCTGAATCAGTGAATGTCCGGCGCCTTGCGAAAAGGCGGGGCTTAAACCTAAACCATTGGTGGGTGAATCGAGATAGCCGCGGCGCGCGCTTTCCGGCCCGGTCAGGGCGTGGCCGAAGAAGAGCTCATTGTTGAAGCCGCGCATGCGTACTATGCCAAGGTGGCCTAAACGGCGAGCTTGATGTTCAAGCTCGGCCATGAGTTCAATTTCGCTCATGCCCTCTTTTATAATAGTGGATGCATAGAGCATGACCTTGTCCATAATTGCTGCCGCACCCTTGATACATCTAATTTCGTATGGGCTTTTGCAGGCTCTCAGTTTGCGGATCAGCAGAGAGGCGTCGTGGATTTTGGTCGCGGCCGGCAGGAGTTTTTGCATACGGGTCAGAAGTTGTACGGGAATAACATCAAGCTCTAAGCCGATGTTTGCCGGTTGCGCGGGAATGACGGCGGCAAGTTTGGTTTTGAGGTCGGCGCTGGAAAGTGGCTGCGGCCGAATATCGGTAAGCGGGGATTCAAGCCGGGCGCGTTCGCGGCTGCGGCGTACCCAGAAGATGGGTTCGCCGGTTGTCGGCAGCCAGAGAATACCGTCTTGAAGAGTGCCGGTGAAATAGTAACGATCAATATTCTGCAGGATGAGAATGCCGTAGAGTTCAGTTTCGGCCAGGGCCGCCTGGGCATTTGTTATGCGTTGTTTAATTTCAGCTGCGGGAACTAATTTGTAAGTTGCAGGAAAGCTGGAATCAGGTGTACTCATAGTTTTGCGAAATTTAAGGAAGCGGGAGGGAGAGTTCAGGACTTGTCAATCTTGCTCTCGATATGGCTTAAGTAGTCATTAATTTCATGCTTCAGGGTGCCGAGTTCGGATAGGCGTGATTCAATTTCGGCACTGTGGCGCCGCAGGAGTTCCGCAACTTTCGGGAGAACTTTTTTGTTGGTACGATGCCGGTTATAGTGGTTTTCAAGCTCTGCCATTTCTCCCAGGGAGAGGCCTAAGAGTTTGAGCTTTTTTATGAAGCGCAGTCGGCGGAGATCATCTTCAGTATATATGCGGCGGCCGCCCTCGATTCGTTTTACGGTATTTAAAAGCCCGATTTCTTCGTAATAGCGAATAGTTCGCGTACTGAGATCAAGAAGTTTTCCAATCTCGCCAATACGATAACGTTTTAATGGCTGATCGGCGGTCTGGTCGGTGTTCTGTTGTACAGGTTTCATAGATTGATGACATCGTTATGCTGGGGTTGATAGTTTCGCGGGCTCGCTACATTATGAATAGTGTTGTTGTCAAGTTATATTTGTTTCATTGTTTCTTGATTTCGGGGTAGCGTCAGGAGTCGATGCCGGAATGGAGTTCAGTCTCCGGGTGTTGGTATATCAATGTTTTGTCAATATATCGTGAGTTGCGGGGCCGGATAGTTAGAGGACGAGCGTGTTTATGTGTGGATTTGAGCATATTTATAAAAGATGTATTTTTTGTTGACAAATTAAATTTGATGGTATAGGTGAACGTTTCTATAAAGATGTTTTAGATATTTTGAGACGGGGAAGAGATTTATGCCGGAAGAGAAAGTGACACCCGAAACCCAGGTTTTGCTGGAAGCTGAGAGTGTCTCCTTGAGTTTTGGCGGGGTTAATGCTCTGCTGAGTGTTGGTTTCCAGGTGGAGCGTGGCGATATTTATTCGATTATCGGTCCGAATGGGGCCGGGAAATCGAGTATGTTTAATGTTATCAGCGGGCTTTATCGGCCGCAGCGCGGGCGTATTCTCTACAAGGGTCAGGATATAACGCATCTGCCGCCATATAAAATCGCACCGTTGGGGATTGCCCGCAGTTTCCAGAATGTTGAACTTTTCAAGGGGATGACGGTTATCGACAACCTTATGCTGGGACGCCATATCCATATGAAGGCCGGACTTTTTAGTGGTGGTCTTTTTTTTGGTAAGGCCCAGAAAGAGGAGCTCCATCATCGGGCAGTGGTTGAAGATATAATCGATTTTCTTGAGATTGAACATATTCGTAAAAAGCCGGTGAGTATGCTCTCTTACGGTTTGCAGAAGCGTCTGGAGCTCGGTCGGGCCCTGGCTCTGGAACCGGAACTTCTGCTGCTGGATGAGCCGATGGCCGGGATGAATCTTGAGGAGACTGAAGATATGGCACGCTTCATTCTTGATATCAACCAGGAGCGCGATACGACGGTACTGTTGATCGAACACGATATGGGTGTGGTAATGGATATTTCAGATAAAGTTACGGTATTAAATTTCGGTGAATTGCTGGCTTCAGGAACCCCGCAGGAGGTTCAGGAAAATCCGTTGGTAATCAGCGCTTATCTCGGTGATGAAGATTCCGTCTTTCTTGCCGGCAGAGCGGGTTGAGGGGGCTTTTATGACAGCAGACACTCTCCCGAAGCTTCTGAAACAGCAGGCTGAAAAATATGGTCACCGCAAGCATGCGTTAAGAGAGAAAGATTACGGTATCTGGCAGAGTTTTACCTGGCAGGAGTACTATGAGCACGTCAAATATTTTTGCCTGGGGATGGTTTCGTTAGGCCTGAAAAGAGATGATAAAGTCTCAATTATCGGCGATAACCGGCCCGAATGGATCTATTCCGAGCTGGCATCGCAATGTGTTGGCGCTATACCGATCGGGATTTATCAGGATTCTGTGTTAAAAGAAGTTTCCTACATTATTAATCTGTCGCGCTCTAAATTTGTAGTTGCCGAGGATCAGGAACAGTGCGACAAAATTCTCGATATGATCGATGATATTCCTTCCGTTGAACACATTATCTATCATGATCCCAAAGGCATGCGGGTCTATGACGATCCAAAACTAATCTATTTTCCGGATGTTGAAGAGTTAGGCCGGAGTTACGAGGCCGAAAACCCGGCTTTTTTCGATCTTCAGGTTGAAGCTACCAGAGAGGAGGATGCCGCTTCTATTTGTACTACTTCAGGAACCACCGGCAATCCAAAGCTCTCTCTTTTAAGTCATCGAAATATGGTAACCATGGCTCAGAATCTGGGCGAGGTTGATAAAAAGTATGAGACCGACGAGTTTGTTTCATTTCTGCCGCTGCCCTGGATTGGCGAGCAGATGATGGCAATTTCCAGTGCTCTGCTTTTCGGTTTTACCGTAAACTTTCCGGAAAAACCGGAAACAGCTCAGGATAATGTGCGCGAAATCGGCCCGCACGTTATGTTTTCACCGCCGCGGGTTTGGGAGAATATGGCCGCTTCAGTGCAGGTGCGGATAATGGATGCATCGCCTCTGAAGCGGAAGGTCTATAATTTCTGCTTGCCGATCGGTTACCACTGGGCTGATCTTAAATTTCAGAAGAAAACTCCTACTCTGATTGATAAATTGAAATACGGGCTTGCCTATTGTCTGGTTTTTCGAGCATTGAAAGATCGCTTAGGCTTTTCTCATATCCGCAGTGCGTCTACCGGTGGTGCCGCATTAGGGCCTGATACCTTCCGTTTCTTTCACGCCTTAGGCGTCAATCTCAAACAGATTTACGGACAAACCGAGATCTCCGGAATCTCCTGTATTCACTATGATGGTGATATCGATTTTGATTCAGTTGGCAAACCGATTCCGGGTACTGAGATTAAAATTACTGAGGAAGGTGAGATAATCTCGCGGAGCTCTTCGCTGTTTATGGGTTATTTCGAGAATCAGGAGGCGACTGACGAAACAATTATTGATGGCTGGCTCCACTCTGGTGATGCCGGCTATTTTAATGATCGCGGTCATCTGGTGGTTATAGACCGGGTCAAAGATGTTATGACTCTGGCTGACGGTACTAAATTCTCGCCGCAATTTATTGAAAATAAACTAAAATTCAGCCCCTACATCAAGGAGGCGGTGGCGATCGGCCATGAGCGTGATTATATCGTGGCGATGATCTGCATCGATTTTGAGATTGTCGGTAAATGGGCCGAAAATAATCGCCTGGCTTATACGACTTACACTGATTTGGCTTCTCAAGAGCCGATCTACGGTATGATTCAGAAGGAAATGGCCAATGTTAATGAAGGCCTGCCGGAGGCGGCGCGGATCAAAAAATTTGTTCTGCTCTACAAAGAGCTGGATGCCGATGATGATGAGTTGACCCGGACGCGAAAAGTCCGGCGTCGTTTCGTCGATGAGAAATATAGTGATATCATCAACGGAATGTATGCGGACCTTGAAATTGTTCATATTGATACACTGATTAAATATCAGGATGGTAAAACCAAACAGTTAAAAACCGATCTTCTGGTGAAAAGTTTTTAGTGTCTCTCAGCTGTTTTCGGTTTGAAAAAAACCGGAAATGTTCTGATGAGTGCACTTATTTGCGGGTATATTTAGTAAGTTTTGGTTGCGGGATGATCCCGCATTAGGAGGCGATTGACAGGATGGATTTTTTTCTACAACTTCTGGTCAGTGGCATTGTCGTTGGCAGTATCTATGCGCTGGTAGCCTTAGGGTTTGTTCTGATTTTTAAGGCAACCGGAGTCATAAATTTTGCTCAGGGCGAATTTTTGATGGTCGGTGCCTACGTCTGTCTGGCCCTGGTTGCGCAGTTGCATATTCCCTTCTGGATCGCATTTGTTTTAACCATGGGTGTCACTGTGGTGCTGGGGTTGATAATTGAGCGTGTGGCTTTGCGGCCGATGATCGGTGAGCCGATTATCTCAATCATCATGCTGACCATCGGGCTTTCCAGTGTTCTGAAAAGTGCGGTTCTGATTGTCTGGGGACCCAATAACCGGGTCTACCCGCAGATTTTTTCGCAGGTACCAATCCATTTAGGGCCGGTGGTTATTTCTCAGGTCTATATTTGGAGTGTTGGTTTTGCAATGCTTTTTCTCGCTCTTTTTACCCTCTTTTTTCGTTACTCCTCCTCCGGGATTGCGATGCGGGCGGTTGCCGATGATCAGCAGGCGGCTCTGTCGATGGGGATCAGTGTTAAAAAAGTTTTTGCCATGGCCTGGTGTATCGCTTTTCTGGTCGCCGGTGTTGGCGGGGTTTTTCTCGGGAATATTAATGTGGTTAATGTTTCTCTCGGGTTTTTCGGACTTAAAGTTTTCCCGGCGGTAATTTTAGGCGGGCTCGACAGTATTCCCGGAGCGATTATTGGCGGCCTGACTATCGGGGTTCTGGAAGCTATGACCGGTGGTTATCTTGATCCTTTAATTGGCGGTGGCACCAAAGAAGTTATCCCGTTCGTAGTTTTGGTTATTATCCTGATGGTTAAACCTTACGGCCTGTTTGGCACCGAAGAAATAGAGAAGGTATAAAGCATGAGTGCACATATTTGTGGTGATTATAAAACCAGTTACAAAGAGGACATGGTCCTCTTTCAGACTACGTTTTCAAAATTCTGGCTCGGCGTTTTTTTTGTTGCTCTCTGTGTAGTACCTCTGTTTTTAGATAACTACACTCTCTATGTCTGCAATATGGTCGGGATTGCGATTATCGGGGCTCTGGGCCTTAATATCCTGACCGGATTTACCGGCCAGATTTCATTAGGCCACGGTGCATTTTTAGGGATCGGGGCTTACGCTTCAGCCTACCTGGTGATGGATATGGGGATACCCTTTTTCATCGCTTTACCCTGTGCCGGTTTTATTACCGCAATGTTCGGTATGGTTTTCGGAATTCCCTCGCTTCGCTTAAAAGGGCTCTATCTTGCAATTGCAACTTTGGCGGCCCAGTTTATTATTGAGTACCTGATGGTGCATGTTGAGGGTGTTACTAATGGCGTATTAGGAAAAATGGTAGATTTTCCTTCCTGTTTTGGTTTCTCTTTTGATACTGATCTTAAATATTTTTATCTGGTGGCAGCGATGGCTATCCTGGCAACCATGATGGCTAAAAATATTGTCAGGACCCGATCCGGCCGGGCTTTTATCGCAATTCGGGATCAATATATTTCGGCCGAAGTGATGGGGGTTAATCTCTTCAAGTATAAGCTGATGGCTTTTGCTTTCAGTTCATTCCTCGCCGGCATTGCCGGTTCACTATGGGCCCACTATGTTACCATTATTACCCCGGAGCATTTTACTATCGGGGTTTCAATTGAATATCTGGCGATGGTAATAATCGGCGGTATGGGGAGTATTATCGGTTCGATCTTTGGTGCGGTTTTCATGGTTCTGCTGCCGGAGGTATTACGGGCCATGAGCGGCTCACTGAGCGGTCACTTTCCGATTATTGTTAACCTCTTTGCCGCGATCAAAGAGGGAGTTTTCGGTCTGATCATTATTGGTTTTCTGGTCTACGAACCCGACGGCATGGCCCACCGCTGGCAGATGATTAAAGCTTACTGGAAACTCTGGCCATTCTCATATT
>JAOZKP010000012.1 GCA_029935295.1 bacterium
GTTTGGTCGGGGCGTAGTAGCCGCTGACCTGATAACCCCAGGAGTCATCCAGCGGATATTCGCTGATCGGCAGCAGCTCAATATGGGTGAAGCCCAAGCTTTTGACATGGCTTACCAGCTGCGGCGCCAGCTCGCGGTAAGTTAAAGTCCGGTTATCCTCTTCCGGGCAGCGTTTCCATGAACCTAAATGGACTTCGTAGATTGACAGCGGGGCGTCCGCTGCCTGGCAGGCGGCGCGTTGATTCTCCCAATTCTGATCATTCCAGGTGAACTTATTTTGATCAAAAACAATTGCCGCCGTCTGCGGCCGCAGCTCCATGCTGAAAGCCAGAGGATCACTTTTCAGGCGCAAATCTCCAGATTTTGTGCGGATTTCGTATTTATAGACGCTTCCGGTTTCCATCTCCGGAATAAAAATCTCCCATATGCCGGATTCTCCAAGAGAACGCAGGGGCGTGCGTAAACCGTCCCATTGATTAAAATCACCGACGACGCTGACCCGTTCGGCATTCGGAGCCCAGAGGGTGAAACTGACTCCGTCAATGCCTTCATGATTTCTGGAGATTGCACCAAGATGGTTGAAAAGCCGCTGGTGGCGTCCCTCTTGGATCAGATGCAGATCAAGTTCGCCAATACTTGGTGAAAACGAATAGGGGTCGACGGTCTCCCAGCTTGATCCGTCCATAAAATAGAAGGTAAAACGGCAGCTCCCGGGAGCTGTTTCTTTAATTATTCCCGCAAAAAGACCGCGCTCATCAATCGGGGTCAAAAGTTCAGGGCTCTTTCCGGCTCTGCAGACCTCAGCTCTAACCGCTCGTGGATGCCAGGCCCGGATAACCCAAGTTCCGTTATCGAGTTGGTGTGAACCCAGAATTGAATGCGGGTCGTGATGTTGCCCGCCAACCAGCCGTTCAATGTCGTCACTGCTGATTTTGTAAAAAAGGTTTTCTGCTTTTGCCGATTTTTTCATTGATTTCTCCAGAGGGTTAACTCTTTTAATGCTGAGAGCCAGATACAGAGTAATCCTTTAGGTAATATCTGTTGTCATTGATGTCAATCTATTTACAAATATAAATTACTCAGATTTTCATGGCTGAAAGAACATCTTCCGCATTGAAAATCTGTGCATTTATTGAATTGTCTTTGGTTTGTTTACACCAGAGAGCCAGCGTGATTTTGCGATTGCTGATCTTTGGAAAATTATTAGCCTGTTTTTGGAGTTTGTTTAATGTGCGCTGCACATTGGTCTTGTTTTCCCATTTAGCTTCGCCGAAAAGGATAGACTGCCCGTCAATTGATTCGGCAACCAGGTCAAGTTCCATAATGTTTCCATCAAGCCCTTTGCCCCACCAGCGTGAGGCCGGTTTCCAGCGGCAACCGTTAATTTCAAGTTGGGTAGTTGATTTACGGGATAACTCTTCCCATATCTCCGCAGTCTGGCTGTTTGTCAGCTGTTTTGAGTTTGCAAGTACTGCGTCAGTTAAACCCTGTTCCAGTAAAGAATAGTTGGGCATGACAATCCGATACCAGAATTGTAAAAATGGATCTTTCAAGCGATAAAGAGTTTTTTTGCTTGATTTTGGATTTTCACCAAAAGGTATCTCCCGCTTGATGTAGCCCAGTTGTATCAGATTGGTCAGGGGGCGTGTGAGGCTGGTTGCGGGTTTGCCCAGGCGTCCCGCTATCTCTGAAATCCGATTTGCGCCGCCGGCGATTAAGCCGAGTATGGAGTGTGGCTGGCCGGCCCCGCGCATATCATCAAGTAAGAGGCGCATGGGCTCATCGTGCAGTACTCCGTCTCTATCAAGTACAAGTTCTTTGCAAGCTGTTTCTTTGTCCGGGAACTGTTTAGCCAACTCCCAGTAACGCGGTATCCCTCCCCAGATGGAATAGGCTTCAATTGCGGTAATAGGATCATAATTTAGAGCTACAGGGAGCCAACCGGCTTCAAGCGGCCGCAGTTTGATGATTTCTAATGCCCGGCCGTAGAGCGGAGCTGAACCATCCATAACAAGTCCCTGCATCATGCGTTGTGATGATCCGCAAATTACAAGATTAATTTTGTTATCTCTGGAGTCAATCTGTTTTTGGATAATGGATGGCAACTCCGGTGACTTTTGGACAAGATATGGGAATTCGTCCAATATCAAGGTTGTTCCGGGCCGAGCCTGATTCTGAACTGCCTTGAATAAAATATTCCATGAGGGGTAGATAGCCTGATCAAATCCGGAAATCTGTCGCCCGATTTCAATGGCTAGACTTTTGATTTGCAGAGGAGCTTCCTGTGTGTCGGCCAGGAAATAAATGTCATTTTCTCGGCTGATATGCTGTAACAAAGTAGATTTACCGCAACGTCGCCGTCCATAGATTACGATAAATGCCGGTTCGGATGAATTGAGAGCACGTTCAAGCTTTGCAATTTCTCGGCTTCTATTTAAAAATGGGAGTCGCATGTCGGGTCTCTTTAGAAGTTATGTTCTAAAAACATTATGTTTACCATACATAATGTTTTTAGTCAAATAATTTGATCTGTCCTACTTAAAGGCCAGAATCTGAAGGAGGTTGTTCTGTTATGGAAATGGTGGTCTCAGTTTCCGGGGGGATTCCGTTTTTATCCCAGCCTTTTAGTTGATAATACTCTTTGAGCATGAAATCGAGTTCGGCTTCGGTGATTACTTTGCCGGAGTCTTCAAGGTTGCGGTGTAGTTGTTTGGGGAGGCAGTCGGCTTTTGGGCTCATGCCTTCGCGCAGGTTGAAACGGCGGACAAGGTCGGCAATCCGGCTGGCAATTTCTTCGAGTGCATCTTGGTTGAACTCTTCGCCGGTTATTGTCTGCAGGAGTTCGCTCAAGGTTTCCCAGGGGTAGAGGTCGCGGAAAAAACGGCAGAGAATAAGGCTGTCGAAGATCGTCAGGCGGTTTTCGAAATCGATAAAGAGTTCGGCTTTGTCGGTGGTCGTATCCGGGTCGATGACGCCGCTTAATTCAGGTTTGTAAAAAGTAGCCCGCAGGTGACAGGCACCACGGTCTGAGGTGGCATAGCCTAAGCCCATGCCCTTCAAGGTGCGGGGATCGTAGCCCGCCGGTTCCAGGCCTTTGACATGGACTGCCAGGTCTTCCAGATTCCAGATGGCGGCGGCATTTCTGATGCCTTCGGCGAGAATTGCCCCGATCCCTTTTTTTTCAGCAATTTCTTTTAGCAGGGCGGCGATGGCATCAACCTCACCGTAATTAATTGGATGATCTATTCGGCCCCGGCGTCGGGCTTCAATCGTGAAAGCGCAGAGGTTGCCAGCAGTGATGGTGTCCATGCCGAGGCGGTCGCAGATATCATTGAGGTAGGCGATCTCTTCGATGTTGTTAATTTGGCAGAGGCCGCCGAAGGCGTAGATAGTTTCATATTCAGGTCCTTCCAGGGTGAGGCCGGTGTGGCGGCCCTGTTGAATTGTTGTCAAACGGCCGCAGGCCATAAAACATTTTAAACAGGCGCGGGATTTGACGGTGCAGCGTTCATGCAGGGCTTCGGCGCCAATTTTCGGCCACTCGGTATAGCTGCCTTTTGTCCAGTAACGGGTTGGAAAAGCACCGGCTTCGTTCATTATTTTGACCATGATCGGGGTGCCGGAATTTTTGTAGGCTTGAACTCCGGGAAGGTTTTTGCTGGCTTTCGCAAAATTTTTAGCCCAAGCGGAGAGTTTTTCCGGCTCGGCGGCTGGGCGCCGGCAGTCGCCTTGGAATAGAATTCCTTTGAGCTTTTTTGAACCCATAACCGCACCTAATCCAGTACGCCCGGCCGAGCGCCAGTAATCATTTTCGATAACTGCGAAGCGAACCAGATTTTCACCCGCCGGGCCGATGACGACAGCTCCGGATTTTTTATAGTCAGCAGAGGCAAAACGTTCATGCAGGGCATCTTCGCTTTTATAAGTATCCAATCCCCAGAGATCATCAGCCGGAAAAAAATCAGCACCTTGAGGATGAATCCGCAAAACGGTGGGCCTGTCGCTACGGCCATTAACCAGCAGGGCATCAAAGCCTGCGGCATCGATTGCTTCCGGGACTTTGCCGCCGGCATAGGATTCGGCATAGATGCCGGTTTGCGGGGATTTGCTGTAGACGCCATAACGGCATGAACCCCAGATCCGGCTGCCGGTAAAGGGGCCGGTCGCAAATATGAGGCAGTTTTCCGGAGCCAGAGGGTCAACTTCGGGAGGGTTGTTTTCATAGAGCAGATATGAAGCTAGCCCTTTACCTCCAAGATATTTACGGTAAATTTCAGTTGCAGGTTTTTCTATCTGAAATGATTTCTGGGTTAAATCAATTTTAAGAATCCGGCCGTAAAAACCATTCATGTTAAGCTGCTCCGTAAAGTAAATTAATAGATGTTCTCAGTTGAATATGACATTAATCTGGATATTGTCAATAGAAAACAAGGCGTCACGGTTGCTATTATCAAATCCGGCTTGTCCTTTTGTTTAGTGTGGTAGGTTGAGATTTACTTTAGCGCTTGACTTGGAGTGTGGAAAAGCTGTAATTTAATGGAAAATTAGTGTGAAATATATTAAGGAGATAATTAGTTATGCGTTATCAAAAGAGTGTTTTTTGCTTTCTTTGTCTGCTGTTTTTATTGCCTTCAACTTTAGTCTTTGCCGATAAGGGGAAAGAGGTTGTCAAAGTAGAGGTTTGCGCTGATGTCATTCGCCAGTTTGTAAAAATACCTGAGAATGCGGCACCGCCGATACTGCTCAGGAATGCGCAGGCGATTGCCATTATTCCCGGGATTATTAAGGCTGGATTTATTGCCGGTGGGCGTTATGGCTGGGGGGTAGTGATGGCGCGAAAGCCTGATGGAAACTGGTCTGATCCGGTATTTATGACGTTGGCTGGGGGGAGTTTTGGGTTTCAGGCGGGAGTTCAGTCGATTGATGCAATAATGGTGTTTAAGAATCGTCAGAGTGTTGAACGGCTGGCCCGGGGGAAATTTACGTTAGGGGCGGATGCGGCGGCCGCTGCCGGTCCGGTCGGGCGAAGTTTGTCGGCGGGAACTGATATTACATTAGGAGCTGAAGTTTATACCTATTCACGTTCACGCGGACTTTTTGCCGGGGTTTCGCTTGCCGGTTCAGTGTTGTCGATCGACTATGATGCGACAGATAAATTCTATGGTTCGACCGGTCTAACTGCGGGTGAGATTTTTGCCGGCAGTTCCCGGGCTAAGGAAGTTCCGCCGGTGGCTGGACATCTGGTGCAGGTTCTAACTCAATATACCAAATAGGCGGCATTAAGCGTGTCAAGCAAGCGTCGCTTAAAGAATGGTATTCTTAAAAAAATTCCACTAATTGTTGCGGCTTTGACATATTGGTGGGGGAAGAGTTGTGCCCGGATAACAGTGGTTAATGGTGATTTTGAAGCGGAACTTGCGCTTTCCGGTAGAGGCTGCGTTTACGTCACTTGGCATCAGCGTCTCCTGAATCTTTTTTTTCTGAAATATCGGCGGCCGGTAACAATTATGATCAGCCGCAGCAAGGATGGTGATCTGGTGGCCACGGTTGCGGAAAAACTGGGTTTTGGTACAGTGCGCGGCAGCTCCAGCCGGGGTGGGGCGACGGCAATGTTCCAGTTGATTGATAAAATGAGGGAAATTCCTGCAACCTCGGCTGGAATGCTGGGCGATGGCCCTCGGGGGCCGGCGCGAAAACTGAAACTTGGTACTTTGAAGATAGCTCAGGGGGCCGGGGTGCCGATCATTCCCTTTGCCTACAGTGCCAAGCGGCATAAACTTTTTGCTTCCTGGGATCGGTTTATGATGCCTTTTCCGTTTTCGCCTCTGGTAGTTTTCTTTGGTGACCCCATTTATATCCCGTTGGCCGCTGCAAATGATGAGATGGAGACCCTGCGGTTTCAGGTTGAAAATACTCTCAATGATTTAACCCGTCGCTGTGATGAGTGGTGGCAGCATTCCTGAAGTCAAATCCGGTAGCTATATTTTTTGGTTCTGAAATTAGAATTGATATTCCCATGAAGGTTGTCAACAATTTTGTTGACTTGGCCGTGAAAGTTTGTTAAGGCTAACCATAGTAGTCAACTTAAACTTGAAGGCGTTGTGAAAAGTTAGACACACGCAGTTTTTGAGGGTGATGGATGTCTGGAGCAGGTTTTAGAAATCACGGTTGTCGGCGGGTAGCCGGCGGCGCTGGTGCCGGTCGGGGCTATGGCTGTAAACGTCAATTGCAGATTGATGGTTTGCTGCCTCTGGCTGAAGCTGGTTGTGGTCGCCGTCTGCAGGTTTGCCGAGTTGACGGCGGGCGTGGAGTTTGTGGGCGTTTGGCATCAATGGGGATTTTCCCCGGTCAGGAAGTTGAACTCGTCTGTGCCGCTGATAATACCCGCTGTCTTGTGCGGCTTAATGGTTCGACTGTGAGTCTGGGTGACGGAGCTGCGGAAAAAATTCTGGTTAAAGCGGCTTAGAAACAGTTAAGAGCAAAAAGTAATTACAATTTTCCCTTTGCGATCAACTTTAGATTCGCAGAGGGTTTTTTATTATTATCATAGTTAGTTGTGGCTAATTGGTGATTTGCAGGCAATGTCGAAATTGGTTGCGTTAGGGAAAATATGAAGAGAATCTCTTTACGGAAAATGGCTAAAAATCAGCAGGGAACGATCACTGCGGTTAAAGTGGCCGGCGACCTGGGTCGCCGGATTCGCGATATGGGTCTGGTGACAGGAACTGAAATTATGATTCAGGGCCGGGCCCCTCTGAATGATCCCGTAGCTTTGCGGATTCGCGGTAATACATTGACATTGCGCAATAACGAGGCTGACCATATTGAGGTCGAGGTTGATGAATAAGCTCACCCTGGCGTTAACCGGTAATCCTAATGCCGGGAAAACCACACTTTTTAATGCTCTGACCGGCGCCCGCCAGCATGTTGGAAATTATCCCGGGGTAACGGTTGAGCGGAAAGAGGGGGAGTACAAAAAAGATAATTTTCAGGCTGTAATAGTTGATTTGCCGGGCACCTACTCGTTGACTGCTTACTCTGAAGAAGAGGTGGTCGCGCGCGATTTTATAGCCAATGAAAAACCGGCGGTGGTTATCAATATAATTGATGCCGCAAATCTCGAACGTAATCTCTATCTTACCAGCCAGCTTCTGGAGCTGAAAATTCCTCTGGTTGTCGCTTTGAACATGATTGATGTTGCCAAGGATCGCGGGATAGATATCGAAGTTGCTAAGCTTGCGGCCCTTCTCGGGGTTCCGGTGTTACCGATTGTGGCACGAACCGGTCAGGGGCTCGATGCTCTGATGACGGCAGCTCAGGATATGGTTGAGGGCAGAATCGCACCTCCAGATCCGGCTAAAGTTAAAATTTCCTACGGTGAAGATATTGATCAGACCCTTTTGTTGATGACCGACCTGATTCGGGAAAAGGCTCTTTTTGGTGGAAAATATCCTTCGCGCTGGATTGCAGTGAAAATTGTTGAAAATGACGAATCTCTTATTCGGGAAGTTGCTGCCGCAGATCCGGATTTGGGTGAACGTCTGAAAATTGAAGCTGACAAAGTCGCAGATCACCTGATGAAAACATTCGATACCTATCCCGAAGCGGTAATTGCCGACCATCGCTACGGATTTATTAAAGGTATTCTGAAAAGCGGAATTATAACCCACCATTACGACAAAAACCGGCTCTATACTTCCGATCGTATCGATAAAGTGTTGACCCAGCGTTTTGCCGGGCCCCTGATTATGCTGTTGACCCTTTTTTCAATCTATCAGATTACTTTCTCTTTAAGTGCTCTGCCGATTGCCGGGGTTGAGACTGTTTTCAGTTGGATTTCCACTCTGGTGGACGGCCTGCTCGCGGACGGGGCTCTAAAGTCAATGCTGATTTCCGGGGTCATAGATGGCGTCGGCGGGGTCATGGGGTTTGTTCCCCTGATTATGCTGATGTTCTTCTGTATCGCTATCCTCGAAGATTCCGGTTATCTTGCCCGGGTCGCCTTCATGATGGATCGGATATTCCGGATTTTTGGTTTGCACGGAAGTTCGGTAATGGCTTTTATCGTCTCCGGCGGGATTGCCGGCGGTTGTGCTGTGCCTGGAGTCATGGCGACCCGGACCCTGCGCTCACCGAAAGAGCGGATGGCGACCCTGTTGACGGTTCCGTTTATGAACTGTGGTGCCAAACTGCCGATTTTAGCCTTGTTGATTGGGGCTTTTTTTGCCGAACATCAGGCACTCTATATGTTTGCATTCACTCTTTTAAGCTGGGTTGTGGCACTGGTAGCAGCGAAAATCCTGCGGATGACGGTTCTCCGGGGGGCCCCGACTCCGTTTGTCATGGAACTTCCGCCATATCGGTTTCCGACTTTCAATGGTCTGATGATTCACACCTGGGAGCGTACCTGGCAGTATATTAAAAAGGCCGGAACCGTAATTCTTTTGATCTCGATTATTCTCTGGGCGATGATGACCTATCCCGGTTTAAGCCCTGAGAAAAAAGCTCAATACAGTAAGGAAAGGGCCCAGGTAAATGCGCTTTATGAGAGTGACAGTGAGGAAGCGACAAAGTTGTTTTTGAAAATAGACAACCAGCAGCAGGCCTTGACTCTGCGTAACTCAATTGCCGGCAGGATCGGGATTGCGATGGAAAAAGTGACTTGGCTGAGTGGTTTTGAGTGGCGTACGAATATCGCTCTTTTAGGCGGTTTTGCTGCCAAAGAGGTCGTGGTTTCAACTCTGGGTACCGCTTATTCAATGGGTGATGTAGATCCTGAAGCCTCGACGTCATTAGGTCAGCGTCTGGCCCGCGATGCCGCCTGGAGTCCGCTGGTGGCCTTAAGCGCACTGCTTTTCATGATGTTTTATGCGCCCTGTTTTGTAACCGTAGTCTGCATCGCCCGCGAATCCGGCTCCTGGAACTGGGCAATCTTCTCAATCCTCTACAGCACCACCTTCGCCTTCATCCTCGCCACCTCCGTCTATCAAATCGGTCGCCTCCTCGGATTTTAAATGCCGTCGATGCAGTCCTCATAAAATCTTGAAATACCCATGAGTCAAGCCTGACACCGGGCGACACCGGGCGATAGGCGTCGCGATTGGCGTCAGGCTTGACAAATGGGTATTTGTCCTGATTGTTAAAAAAATTGCCCCAAGTCATATTCGAAATTATTGTCTGAATATGATTTGGGGCATGAACAATAGATTGTATTCAACATGAACTAAAGCATTGTCTACTCTTCAAACTCTACGCACATTCTGAATAGCCGCAGGTGTGGCAGACCATGCAGCCGCCTTCATGCTCGACGACGCCACCACATTCGGGGCAGGCGCCGAAGGCCATATTGGTCTCTTCGTGGAGTTCCTGGTTGCGTTTGCCGTTATTTTTTTCGGTGTGTTCGCGGATTGCCTGGGCGATGGCATCAGCGCAGGAGGTGACCCGGTTCTCGCCAAAACCGGCCGGTTTGTGGCAGCTGATGCCGATGAGCTGTTTGATGATCGGTTCCGGCTGTTGGCCGCTGCGCCAGGCTAAAGAGACCAGGCGGCCGATGGCTTCGCTCTGGCTGGCGGCGCAGCCGCCGGCTTTGCCGATGGTGTTGAAGAGTTCAAATGAGAGGCCGCGGTCATCATCGTTGATGGTGACATAGAGCGGGCCGCAGCCGGTGGTCATCTGGTAGGTTCGGCCGACCAGAGATTGCGGGCGGTCTCTTTTGGTGGGTTTTGCGGCGTCGCCGACGGCGGGTTTGGTGTCGGTTTTACCGATATTTAAGACCTGATTTTCGCGGCAGCCGTCACGATAGATGGTCAGTCCTTTACAGCCTTTTTCGTAGGCCATCAGATAAGCTTTTTCAACCTGTTCAACTGTAGCGTCATGGGCAAAGTTGATAGTTTTGCTGACCGCATTGTTGGTGTGTTTCTGGAAAGCCGACTGAATCTCAATGTGATCAATCGGGGCGATGTCGTGGGCGCTTTCAAAGAAAATGCGGAAATTTTCCGGAATTTCATCAAGATTATGGCAGCTGCCGTTATGGGCAATTTTCTTGATTACGGATTTGCTGAAGAAGTTATTTTTGCGGGCAATTTCAGCGAAAATCGGATTAACTTCAAAAAGTTCATCGTCATCCATTACCCGCCGGACAAAGGCCAAAGCAAAGATCGGCTCGACGCCGCTGGAACAGCCTGCCAGGATGCTGATGGTGCCGGTTGGGGCGATGGTGGTTCGGGTTGCGTTACGGAGCGGTACGGTCGGGTTTTTGGTGCCGTATGTGCTTTCGGGAAAATTGGGGAAGGCACCTCGTTTTTCCGCCAGTTCAATCGAAGTTTCGTAGGCGGTTTTATCAACAAAGGCCATAATCTTAGTTGCCAGATCACGGGCTTTCTGTGATGAGTACGGGGTTTCTAAAAGTAGCAGGAGATCGGCAAAGCCCATAACCCCGAGACCGATTTTACGGTTGGCTTTAGTCTGCTCGGCAATTATCGGCAGCGGGTAGTTGTTGATGTCGACGACGTTATCGAGGAAATGAACTGCCCGGCTGACGGTTTTGGCGAGTTTGTCATAGTCAATTTTGCCGTCACTAACCATCTGGGCAAGATTGACCGAACCTAGATTGCAGGATTCATGCGGGAGCAGCGGCTGTTCACCGCAGGGGTTGGTACTTTCAATAGCGCCGACTTTCGGGGTCGGATTGTCGGCATTGAGACGGTCGATAAAAATGACTCCGGGTTCACCCGAGAGCCAGGCCTGTTTTACGACCTGTTTGAAAACTTTGCGGGCGTTTTGCCGTTTCACGACCTCACCGTTCCGTGGATTAATTAAATCGTAGTCGTCATCAGTTTTGAGCGCGGCCATAAATTCGTCGGTCAGGGCGACTGATAGATTAAAGTTCTGGAGTTTTGTCAGGTCGGCTTTTATTTTGATGAAATCCATGATGTCAGGGTGATCAACCCGCAAAATCGCCATATTGGCGCCGCGGCGGGTACCGCCCTGTTTAATGGTTTCGGTGGCGCAGTCGAAAACCGACATAAAAGAGAGCGGGCCGCTGGAGATGCCGCTGGTGGAGTGGACAAGATCGCTGCAGGGGCGAATCCGGGAGAAGGAGAAACCGGTGCCGCCGCCGCTTTTGTGAATCAGAGCGGTCTGTTTTACGGCTTCAAAAATACTCTCCATCGAATCTTCTATCGGCAGGACAAAACAGGCCGAGAGCTGGCCTAATTCGCGGCCGGCATTCATCAGGGTCGGGGAGTTGGGCAGAAATTCAAGTTTGGCCATCATCTCGTAGAATTCGATAGCAAGCTTTTTGGTGTCAGCCCCGCTGTCGAACTCTTTTTCCCCTTCAGCAATAGTCCAGGCAACTCGCCAGAGCATATCTTTCGGGTCCTCAACCACCGCTCCGGTATCATCTTTTTTCAGGTAACGGCGCTCTAAAACGGTAACTGCATTGTCGCTGAAAAGCGGCATGGTGGCGGATTTTGGCAGTGCTGGAATCTTTTTAACCTGTTTGGCGGCCTGGCTCATGATTTCTCCCTTTTTTGGCATTAAAGTCTAATAGTTAATGATTTTAGATGGTTTGTAGGATGAATATTGAATTTTAATAAAAACACTACATATTGGGTCTGGCGAAGCTATAAACCACAATATATAGTAAATGTCAAGTGGCATCTTGAAATTATTTTGTAACTATTCAGCATGTCACCATAAAGCTATTAAAAATGGTGTCGAACATCGCTTCGCCCTCGTAAACGGGGTCAAAGCTGGCGGTGCTGACGCACCTTGTACCAGCAATGACCCCAATCCAGATAATTTGTATGAGATAGCTGGATAGTTAAACTTTTTTAAGATGAATTTCAGGTTGTTCGGAGTGATGGGTCAGGCTCAGGCAGGTGTGTTGTTAGTGGTAAAAGTGGTGCCATGATTTTTTCTGGGTGATTGCAGGGGCTTCAGGTGAGGATGCGGCCGAGCGTGAAACCGCCCCAGGCGCCGATCAGGCAGAGGATGATATTGAGGGAGATATTGAGCAGAGCTTTGAGCAGGCTGCCGCTCTCCAGGAGCTCCAGAGTCTGGACGCTGAAGGTTGAAAATGTTGTGAAAGCGCCCAGAAAACCGATGCCGATAAATGAGTTAATACCGTCTGGGAGAATGTCACTGGAAAGTCCCAGCTGGGCCACAATTCCGAGGAGAAATGATCCGGCGAGGTTGACTGCCAGGGTACCGTAGGGCAGGCCTGCGCCGATGAAAGTGTAAACCAGCTCAGAAACAAAATAGCGGCTGATTGCGCCGAGAAAACCGCCGCAGCCAATAATCATGATATTCAGCATTGCGCTTTTGTAGTGTATTTGCAACTATGCTGTCAAGCAAAGAGAAGTGACAGGATGGTGGCTTAAAGATTTGACTTGACCAATTGTGACCGTCGTTGTAGGCTAATTGTGAGTGTTTTTGCTTTCGTATTTGTGTGTTTACAGACTCTTTTTTTATTTCAGGTTGCAGATTTTGTCGCGTTTACTCTCTGGTTGTGTTCTTATTTTAATGCTTGTATTATCCTCTGCTGTGGTCGGGGTGCCGGTCGCGACTGCTGGTGAATCTGACGATGCCAAGGTTGCTTTTGGTGCATTTGCGGATGGATTATATGATTTTGCCGGGTCGGAACTGGAGCAGTTTCTGGAGCATTATCCGAAATCAAAAATGGCGCCCCGGGCCCGTCTGGTGTTGGTTTTATGTTCGCTTAAAACCAACTCCTGTCAGAAAGCGGAGCAAGAGTTTGACCGGATAAAAAAACCTTTTAAAATCACTGATTTTAAGGTTGATCCAGCAACGCTGCTGCTGCGTATTGGTGAATGTTTTCTGCATGCAGGTGAGCAACCGCAGGCGAGTGTTTTTTTTACAAGAACAATTAAAGAGTTCGGAAAAAGTGACGCGGCTTTAAGGGCGCGTTTCGTTCTGGCGCGAATACTTTTCGCGGAGAATAAATATGCGGCCGTACTGCAGCAGGTTACACCGCTTCTGGCCGCAGGCAATTCTCAGCGGGTTCAGGCGTTAAAGATTGACAGGCGGGAACTTTATTGGCTGGCGGGACTCTCTTATTATCAGCTGAAGAATTATAAGGCCGCATTGCCGCTGCTGGTGAAGATAAGGGGTACAGCGGCTGCATTTTCATTGACATCTGCGGAGCTGCAGGATCTCAATGCGTTGATAATTGAATCAGCCTGGCACCTTAAAAAAAGTTCGGTCATGCTGAGTTCGATTAAGCAGTGGCTGCAAATTCCTAAATCTGAAGTTGATTCCGCAAGGCTTGTTTCAGCAGTGCTGCTGACAGCGGATCGGTTGCGAATAGATAAACAGCTGCCCCAAATACGCGAAATATTGATCCGGGTTTCGGGATTTTCAATTGCAAAAACTGATAAGATTGCTCTTTATGATTTGCTGGTTGCTATCGACAGTAAAAATGGCAAGCAAAAAGCGTTAAAGGGCTGGCTTGAAGCTTTAATCTCGTTGCATGCGCCGGGAACCTCTCCCCGGGTGGTTTGCCTGGAATCTCTGTTGTTGCTCAATTATCAGCTCAAAGATTATCGGGGAGTGGTTTCTGCAGGCCGGAAACTGCTGTCGGAAAAAACTGATTTCTGGCGGGAAGAGAAACTCTATTTCCCGTTTATCATCTCTCTCGGCAGGCTTGACGAATGTCGTCAGATAGTAAAATATGTTCCGGCAAAACTGCCCGCTTACGCTGCCGCGACTGCGGCTTTGTCGGTGCAGCGGCGATTGGTTCTGGATGAGCTTGCGGGCAGTTGTCTGGCAAAGCTGGGCCGGGTTGACGCCGCAGTCTCTTTTTACCGCACTCTTTATGCTCATTATAAAGCACCGGCTGTAAGGATGAAAATACTGGTTGCATTGCATGAGCTGGCCCGGAAAACCGATCGGCCGGAAGTTCTTGATGGGTGGGTCGGTACAGAGGTGATGAATCATTTTTCACTCGACCGGCGTGAAGATGAAAAATTATTGAAAGGGTCGCCGGAGTTGGTTATGCTGGTGGCTGAGCACCTGTTTCACGGTCAGGAGTATGTTAAGGTTTTGCCCGCGCTGCTCTGGCTGGAAAAACTCGGCCTTGCCGGCCGGCTTGGTCAGCGGATTAAATTTCTTCTGGCTGAGTCCTATTATCGTTGTGATGAACTGGCTGAGGCCCGGGTACGTTTTGTGGCGCTTTATAGCGGTAACAGTAAAGAGTTTCGTTATCTTGCCGCTTTGCGTCTGGTGACAATCTACGAGGGCCAGGGCCGCGGCAGTGATATCCAGGTTGATGCCGGAAAACTGGAAAAACTCTACCGGGATCTTCTTGTCTGGGAATCTGATCCTGCTGTTAAGAGTGAGCTGCAACAGAAGCTGGGAGATCTAAAGAGTTTGAAAATTGATACTACGGCAACCCAATAGCGAGGTTTGATGAAATATTTTTTAACAGCATTAGGACTGGCTTTGATTCTTGAGGGGATGCCCTATTTTATCGCTCCGGGATCTATTAAAAAAACCTTGGAGTTGATTAAGGAGCAACCTGAGAAATTTTTACGTCTCTTCGGCTTGATGGCAATGCTTTCCGGCGTTATTCTACTCTATGTCGTCAATGTTTTTTAATCCTTAAGTAAAAATCCCAAATCTGAGAGCTGGAACTGGAATTACGGTTGACTTAAGCGGGGAGTTGTGCTTTATAAGCGGGCTGCTCTGGCTGGTGTCAAAACTGGTTGTGGATAATGACTCCAGATAGTGCTGTTCCAAGTTTCTGCGGTTGCTTTTGTCGGGTTCGTGAGAACGTGATCTTTGGTAAAATATGCGAAGGAATTAGTGCGGCGATTAAAATAATCAAGCCATTTTTAACGTTGATTTATGGATGTTTCACTTTTTGATTACGATCTTCCGTCTGAGCTGATTGCCCAGTATCCTTTGACAGAAAGGGACAGCTCGCGCCTGCTTCGGCTCAAACGTTCCGGGCAGAGTTTTGCGGATGCCAGGTTTTGTGATCTGGTTGATTACTTAAAGCCCGGTGATCTCCTGGTGTTGAACAATACCAAGGTATTCCCAGCTCGGTTGCATGGACGTAAAACGAGTGGCGGCCGGGTTGAAGCTTTTTTGGTGCGTTTTGCCGGGGATGAGTTTGCCGGGCACAAGAACGACTCTGTCTGGCATACACTTTTCAAATCGTCAAAGCGTATGCGTCCCGGACAGAAGCTTGATTTTGGTTCCGGTTTGGAGGGCGAAGTGATTGCCCCGTCGGATCAGGAGACCGGTCTGCTGGCTTTGAGCAGCAATGCCGGAACTTCAGTGACCGAGTTGATCGAAAAGCTTGGCCAGATGCCTTTGCCGCCCTATATTAAACGTCAGCCGGATAAGGCCGATGTCACAGCTTACCAGACAGTTTTTGCTGATGGCAAGGCTTTAGGGGCGGTGGCAGCCCCGACCGCCGGGCTTCATTTTACGGATGATATATTTTCCGCGCTCGAGAAGAAAGGGGTTGCCAGGGCATTTATAACACTGCATGTCGGGCCGGGAACTTTTGCTCCGGTACGCTGTCAGAAAGTTGAAGAACATAAGATTCATTCAGAGTATTTTCAGATTCCGGAAGTTACTCTGGCAAAACTTGCCGAATTGAAAAAAAATTCCGGACGTTTGATTGCGGTCGGGAGCACGGTTACCCGGACTTTAGAATACTATGCGGCAACCGGTCAGAGTGAGGGGATGTGTGATCTCTTTATCTATCCCGGTTTCAAGTTTAAGATGGTTGACGCACTCTTGACAAATTTTCATCTGCCGGCCTCAACTTTGATGATGCTGGTTTCAGCTTTTGCCGGCCATGAAACAATAATGGCAGCCTATCGTAAGGCCATTGAACTCAAGTTCAGGTTTTTCAGTTATGGCGATGCAATGTTGATAGAGCCATAATTATGACTGAATTTCGGATTATCAGGAAAGAGTCTGCCGGGTTTGCGCGGCGGGGGCAGATAACGACTGCGCATGGGGTAATCGAAACGCCGTGTTTTATGCCGGTCGGGACGAAGGCGACAGTTAAAGGATTGACCCCGAAACAGCTGGTCGATGAGACACAGTCCCAGATAGTCTTGGCAAATACATACCATTTATTTCTGCGACCCGGACATGAACTGATTGAAAGTTTAGGCGGGGTTCATAAATTTATGGGCTGGAATGGCCCGATGTTGACCGATAGCGGTGGTTTTCAGGTGTTCAGCCTCTCTTCCATGCGGCGAATAGAAGAGAGCGGGGTGACGTTTCGTTCGCCCATAGACGGTAGCAGTCATCAGCTTTCGCCGGAGTCTTCAATCGCGATTCAGGAGGCTTTGGGAGCTGATATTATTATGGCTTTCGATGAGTGTACGCCGCATCCGGCTACCTATAAAGAGGCACTGGATTCTCTTGAATTAACCGCCCGCTGGGCGGCTCGTTCAAGCACGGCCCGGAAACGCTCTGACAATCTGCTTTTTGGTATAGTTCAGGGCAGTACTTATCCGGAATTGCGCAAATTAAGTCTTGAGAAGACAATAGATGTCGGTTTTGACGGCTATGCACTTGGTGGCTTGAGCGTTGGTGAAGGTCAGGCCGCCATGTATGATGTGGTACAGGAGTTTGGGCCGCAGATGCCGGAGTTGACACCGCGTTATCTGATGGGTGTGGGCACACCTGAAGATCTTCTGGTAGCGGTAGCTGGCGGCTTGGATATGTTTGATTGTGTTATGCCGACACGCAATGCCCGTAACGGAATGTATTTTACCCGTCGGGGTCCTTTGACAATTAAGCAGGCTCGTTTCCGGGAAGATCCGGAACCGGTTGATGCCCGGTGTGACTGTTATACCTGTCGTAATTTCAGTCGGGCTTATTTAAGGCATCTTTTTGTCAGTAAAGAGATACTCTCTTCGGTGCTGGCAACGATTCATAATTTGTATTTTTACAACCAGCTCATGGCGGGTATGCGCTTAGCGCTTGAACGTGATGAGTTTCAACAGTTTAAAAAGAGTTTTTTGGACGACTATAAAACGTCAGATGTATAGTTTTTTCAAGGTACGATAGTTTTTTAGATATTTTTTTAATTGTAATTTATAAAACAGAGAGGGGAACAACATGTTAGGAGTAGCGTTTGCAATGTCTCAAGGTGGTCTGGGTGATGCCGCAAGTGGATTGGAAGGTATGAAATCTTTTATTCCGTTAATTTTAATGTTCGTAATTTTCTATTTTCTGCTTATCCGGCCGCAACAGAAACGTCAGAAAGAGCATAAGGCGTTGTTGGGTAATTTGAAGCGGGGCGACAGTGTTGTGACTTCAGGAGGAATTTTGGGGAAAATCACCAATGTTGCCGAAAAGTTTGTGACTGTTGAAGTGGCTGAAAAGGTAAGAATCAAGATTGCCCGGGGTCAGATTATGTCGGTTGTAAACGAAGAGAATTAATAAATTTTGATTTTTAATATATTAGGGAATGGTGTCGCGAAGGTTTATTCGTATTCTGCCTCAGAGTGATAATTTGCCGGGCACACCATTGTTTAATTTGGAGCATTTAACTGATGATTAAAAGTATTAAACTGAGGCTGGCGATTGTTATTGTGACAGTCGTTTTAGCGCTGATCTACTTGGTTCCGACTATGAGCGGCAGTGTGCCGAAGTGGTGGGGAGCAGTTTTCCCGACTGACAAAATTCATCTGGGTCTGGACCTGCAGGGTGGTATTCATCTTCTGATGGAAGTTGATGTTGAAAAGGCAATGCATGCTTCAACTGACCGGGTGACGGCCAGTGTCAAGCGGGCAATGCTTGAAGATAAATTCAAGGTTTCCGAAGTGACTCAGACCGAGACCGGGATTGTCCGCATAAAACTTGAGGATGCCGCCGAACTTGATAAGGCACTCACATTTTTTACGGATCGCTACCCGATCTGGGATCATATGTCGACGCAAGGCTCGATTATTCTCTATAAAGTGAGCGGTAAAGAGCGTCTGCGTACTGAAAAACTGGCACTTGACCAGGCGGTTGAAACCATGCGTAATCGAATCGATCAGTTCGGTGTCTCCGAGCCTGAGATTCGAGTGCAGGCCAATAACCGGATTCTGGTACAGCTGCCGGGGATTAAAGATACGCGCCGGGCAATTGATTTGATCGGGAAAACGGCTCTTTTAGAGTTTAAGCTGGTTAATGATAAATTTGATCCTGCCAAAGTGACTGAGACCGAACTTGGTGAAAACCTTGAGGTTCTTTATCAGCAGACCCGTGATCCCGAGACTAATGCGGTTGTCAGTAAGCGTCCCTTTGTACTTGAGAAAAAGAGCCTGATGACAGGTGAATATATCTCCAATGCGAACGTGCGTTTCAATAGTCAATTCGGTGAGCCTTATGTTTCCCTTGAATTTAACGCGCAAGGGGCAAAACTTTTTGATCAGATAACCGCCGCCAATGTTAAACGGCGTCTGGCGATTATTCTCGATAAAAACGTCTATTCAGCTCCGGTTATTCAAGAGCGCATCTCCGGTGGACAGGCTCAGGTTAGTGGTCGTTTTTCCGCTAAGGAAGCTCATGATCTCGCCATTGTCTTAAGAGCCGGGGCTCTGCCGGCGCCGATTAAAATCCTTGAACAGCGTGCAGTTGGACCCTCTTTAGGGCGGGACTCAATTCGTAAAGGGCTGGTTTCGATGGTTGTCGGTTTCATCTTTGTCGTTATTTTCATGGTAGTCTACTATCGTTTGAGTGGTCTGGTTGCAAATATTGCGTTGATTCTGAATGTTCTTTTTATTATGAGTGTTCTCGCATTGGCGCAAGCGACTTTAACATTGCCGGGGATTGCCGGAATTGTTTTGACTATCGGTATGGCGGTGGATGCCAATGTGCTTATCTTCGAGCGGATTCGGGAAGAGCTGCGTCTTGGTAAGACCCCGCGCGCATCACTTGACAGCGGTTACAGTAAGGCATTTTTGACAATTATGGATGCCAACATCACAACCCTGATCGCGGCGATTGTGCTTTACCAATATGGTACCGGTCCGATTAAAGGTTTTGCGGTTACTCTTTCTGTAGGGATAATTTCAAGCCTTTATACGGCGATTTTCGTGACCCATCTGGTTTTTGATATGGTTGCTGAACGTCGTGCTTTGAAAAAATTGAGTATCTAACGCGGACTAAACCCGCAAGTAAGTCACTAATGCGGGAACAGATCCCGCAACCAAAATGGGCTTTATCCGCCCACAAATAAGTGACCTTATCAGAACATTTTCTGATTTTTTTCTTGTTTTTTTGTACAGAAAATAACCTGTAAGGCACTAATTTCTGGAGAGTATCTTTATGCAGTTTTTAAATTCAGACAAGATGAATGTCGATTTTGTCGGCAAACGTCGTCTTTTTATAATGATTTCCGCAATTGCCATCCTGATCGGCATGGCAGCTCTGGTTGTTCGCGGCGGTCTTAATTACGGTATTGATTTTGCCGGTGGAACGATGGTTCAGGTTCGTTTTGCTAAGGATTTGAACTCGGACCAGATTCGCACAGCCTTGGCTGAAATTGATATGGGTGATGCTTCGATTCAGCAGTTTGAAGGTGAAGCGACCCATGAGTTTCTGATTCGGGTAGAGAAATCACAAACAAACTTGGTTGGACTTTCGGATGAGATAAAGGTTGTACTTGATAAAGCATTCGGGGCGGAGAATGTCGATATCCGGCGGGTTGAGATGGTTGGCCCCAAGGTCGGCAAGGATTTGCGGCGGCAGGGTATGCTGGCGATAATTTATGCCATGATCGGTATTCTGATCTATGTTACATTCCGCTTCGAACTTCGTTTTGCGGTTGGGGCGATCGTTGCCCTGGTGCATGATGTGGCCATTACCGTTGGCGTGTTTGCCCTTTTAGACAAAGAGTTCTCTCTGCCGATTGTTGCCGCCCTGCTGGCGATTGTCGGTTATTCACTTAATGATACGATTGTTGTTTATGACCGGATTCGGGAAAATATGAAGGGGTCGGGAAAATCTGTTTTTCTGGAAATGATTAACCGTTCAATCAACCAGACCCTGAGTCGGACCATCTTGACATCATTAACGACGATGCTGGTTCTCGTCAGCCTCTTTTTCTTAGGAGGCGGGGTTATCCATGATTTTGCCTTTGCAATGATAATCGGGGTTTTCGTCGGTACCTATTCATCCATTTTTATTGCCAGCCCGGTTGTAATCTTAATGCAGCCGAAAAAGAAGTAGGGTGCTGAACCTGAATTGTTTATTATATGAGAATTGGTAATTGACTGAATGCTCAATTTGAGCGAGATTTTTTATTCTCTACAGGGGGAGTCCACATTTGCGGGACTCCCCTGTCTATTTGTGCGGCTTGCCGGTTGCAATCTTAACTGTGCCTATTGTGACACCGGCTATGCCCGTTCAGTTGATGGAGGGGAAGAAGTTTCAGTTGCTGAAATAATTGACCGGGTCTCTGCGTATAAAGTGTCTCTGGTCGAAATTACCGGCGGCGAGCCCCTGTTGCAGAAAGAGACGGCACAACTTGTCAAAGAATTGCTGAAATTAAATTTTACGGTTTTAATAGAGACTAATGGTTCTTTAAGTATTGCCGGCTTTGATCCGTGCGTTTTTTTCATTATTGATGTTAAAACCCCGGGTAGTAAAGTTTCGGCAGGTTTTAACTTTGCCAATCTGGAGCTGCTGCAAGCTCACCATCAGCTGAAATTTGTTATGGTAGATGAGGCTGACTTTTTTTGGAGTCTTGACTTTATTGCTGAACATAAATCGGAAATTGGTCGGCTTGAGACTATCTTCAGTCCTGTGACTAAAAGTTTTGCTCCGGAACGATTAGCTGAGTTGATGCTTGCGCACCGGGTTAGCGCCCGACTACAGTTGCAGCTCCATACATTGTTGTGGCCGGAGTGTGTACGGGGACGTTAAAAATCAGATATACTCTTTTCACCACAGAGCTCACAGAGGATATAAAAGTTGTTGTCGATTAACTATTTTACTCTCTGTGTTCTCTAGAGAGCTACGCGAACGAGTGGTGAAAAAAGGTTTTCATGTTTACTCTGAGAAGTTGCATTTTTGAGGTTTGTAGAGATGTCTGAAAGTAAAAAAGCGGTTGTGTTGTTAAGTGGCGGACTCGATTCGGCGACAGTTGCGGCAATTGCCAGAGATGAAGGCTTTACGCTTTTCTGTTTGAGCTTTCATTACGGGCAGCGGCAGGATATTGAGGTGGAAAAGGCGCAGCAGTTGGCAGCTTTTTTCAGCGCTCGTGAGCATCTGGTCCTGAATATTGATATGGGGCTGATCGGCGGTTCCGCTCTGACTGATAAAAATATTGCAGTACCGAAAACGGGGGCTGATCTGGGAGCGGAAGAGATTATTCCGATAACCTATGTGCCCGCCCGTAACACAATCTTTCTGGCATATGCCGCTTCCTGGGCTGAAGTCGTCGGGGCGCGGGATATCTTTATCGGTGTTAATGCTCTGGATTACAGCGGCTATCCTGATTGCCGCCCGGAATATCTTGCAGCAATGCAGAAATCAATTAACCTGGGTACGCGGCAGGGTGTCGAAAATAGCGACTATTTTCGTTTGCAGGCACCTCTTTTAGAGTTGAAAAAGAGTGAGATTATAGAGCAGGGAATTGCTTTAGGGGTTGATTACGGGATGACGATAAGCTGCTATGATCCGAGCCCGGAAGGCCGGCCCTGTGGTTTATGTGACAGTTGTAGATTGCGTGAGAATGCTTTTCATGAGGTGAAAATAAAAGACCCGGCCATGAAAAATTAGAACCGGGTCAAAAATAATGGGTGCCTCTAAAA
>JAOZKP010000463.1 GCA_029935295.1 bacterium
TGTGGTGTTCTCGAAATTTGTCGAAGTACCGAGCCTGATTCTTCCCTAATACTTAATGCCCAAAAGTCAAGCCTGATAATCATCTAAAAGGTACTTTGCAAGACAAATTAAACTCCATAAGGTATAATCAAAAAATACGGCTGGTCGAATAACGGTATTTTGTGCCCAGAAGTCGCCGAAAAAGATTTTGCGCTCCGACGAACTCTTTATCAGGCCCATTCTCGCACAAAATCTTTTTCGGCTCAGTTCAAAATGGAGTCTACTTTTGTTGACAAGGAGGTACCGCAATGAAAACGTCATACCAAAAAAATAATTTATTTGGAGCTTTCGATTTACATTCAAACAACTGCTATCTCGCAATTATTGATGGCGAAGATAACCGGGTATACCACCAAAAGATGCCCAATTCACCAGACATAATCCTGACTGAGCTCGAACCTTACAAAGATGATCTCACCGGAATTGTAGTCGAATCGACTTACAATTGGTATTGGCTGGTGGATCTGCTCATGGACAATGGATATGATTTACACCTTGCCAATCCTGCTGCCATTCAAAAGTACAATGGATTGAAACACAGTGATGACAAATACGATGCCTTTTGGTTGGCACACTTACTATTGCTCGGCATACTGCCGGAAGGTTATATCTATCCAAAAAATGAACGGCCGATCCGGGATTTGCTGCGCAAGAGAGGACATTTAGTTTCACTAAGAACTTCATTGATTAACAGCCTTCAAGGCATAATCCAGAGAAATTGCGGCACAAATCTAAGTGCCAGCAAAATCAAGGCAACCAGAAAAGACAATGTTTCCCAACTGCTCAACAGTAACGAAGATCTCGCTTTAAGCGGTAGCGTCAGCTTGGAATCCATACGTTGCCTCGGGGATCAAATCAGCAGGATAGAAAAAGTTGTTTTGGAGAAGGTGAAATTAAGAAAAGAATTTGAGAAACTGCATACGATGTCGGGAGTTGGTGACATATTAGCTCTAACTATCATGCTTGAAACCGGATCTATCGACAGATTCAGAAAAGTAGGCGATTTCACTTCATATTGCCGTAAAGTTCCCAGTAAATGGACAAGCAACAGCAAAAATAAAGGAAAAGGAAACGTCAAAAACGGTAACAAATATCTATCCTGGGCTTTTTCAGAAGCGGCGGAATTTGCCAGACGTTACGATGATCTCGCCAGGGCATTTTATAACCGCAAATCAGCCAAAAATAATAACATGGTGGCTCGCAGTGCGCTGGCACACAAGCTTGCCCGGGCAGCATATTATGTGATGCGGGATCAAGTCGCATTTGATCCACAGAAACTCTTTGCTTAAAGTTTGGCTGGAACGGTGAACCAGTATAGGGGTTGGCATAACCACCAAGTCTGATTGGCACCCGTTCCACCCATTGATTTTCAGTTTTTACTGCCTATGTTGTAAACCACCTATGGTTTGGCTAACAACCATAAAGTCTGAAAAACACTTTTGGATACAACATGGAACCGAAGATTTTCTGGGTTCGCATTTGCGAACAGGGGCCGTATAATTTAGAGTGATTAGCAGTTCCCGAGAAAGATCTAGAATCGCTCGGGATTATTCACCCTTTTTTATACAAGAGCCTTGATCCTGATGGGTGACTGGTGCAGTGAAATTTCAACTGACACTTTCTCTTAAGAAATAACGGGTGCGGAACAAAATTGGCAATCAGACAAAGAGGGTAATGTAAGATAAGGGAAGTTATACCTTTGCAAGAAAAAATCCCTTTTTCCTGCATGGATAGGTTTATTTACTTGACAAAGACCTTTTAATGGGTGACCCCATGCCTGACCCCTTGTCCATTCTGAACTTTGAACAGTTATTTATTGACTTAATGTAAACGATAACATATATTAACCACAAATAAAGTAAACTATAATTAACTTAAATGCTAAATGGTACAATATCATGCTGCAAGTCCCCCTCTCAATTGTAACCACCTTAAAAACTCTTGGCCAAGATATCAGGAATGCCAGAAAAAGAAGGCGTATTACGATGAATCTACTGGCGAAACGAGCCAAAATCAGTCGTGTCACACTTTCAAAGATTGAGAAAGGTGACCCTTCTGTCGCCATAAAATATTATGCATCTACATTAAAAATGCTGGGCCTATTGAAAAACCTAGAAGAAGTTGCTGCAGCTAAAAATGATGGCGTTGGAGTAATCATCGAA
>JAOZKP010000464.1 GCA_029935295.1 bacterium
CAGGCAGCATGGAAAGACGCTGTAATCCAGGAAGAAAAAAAGGAAATTGAAGCTGGTTCCCGAACCTACCTCACTCCTGAAAACACTAACTTTAACTGGATACCTAAAGAGCAGCAGTAGATGTTGCTTTAGGGACTGGGATAAAAATAATTATCCCATTTCTTCATAATACTTTCGTTAGTTTATATCAACGTATCTATGATTGTTAATACTCTGCCAACTTCTCTATCATAACTATTCACATCTGCTTCACCCCCAAACACTTCCTTTTTTCAAACAGTTACCATGTTTTATAGTTCAATGTTATTCAAATGGTTGTTGACTCCTGTTTAATTTTGGCATAGTATCAACTGTAGCTAATATATTAATACTTTGACAAAAATAGGGTGATGAACAAAAAAAATCCAAAAATAAAGCAAGTCATCAATCTTTTTGAAAATGAGAAATGCTGTACAATAAACTATCTTAGTCAAGCTCTGGAATACTCAAATCGATCAACATACAGATTGCTTAAAAAAGTGGGCTATTACAGTAGTTTTACCCACAACGGGAAGTGGTATACTTTGGAGGATATGCCAGAATTTGATGATAATGGGCTATGGTTTTATCAGGAAATAGGTTTCTCGAAATGGAGAAGTCTTATCACCACAATTCATCATCTGATTGATCATAGCGCACAGGGACTAACGGCTCGCGATTTATCAAGTATTCTTTCGTCATCCTGTGCTCCTGTTTTAAACAAAATATATAAAGCAGAGAAAATTGATCGGGTTAAAACCAGTCGTGGGTTTGTATACATTTCAATAAATTCTATTGTCAATGAAAAGCAACTCAGAAACCTTGGCCGGTCTGATGTTTTGCCGAATTTGTCTGATGCTGACAAGATTACTATTCTCGTCGAATTCATAAGATTTCCAGAACAAACATGTGAGGAACTATCCTCACATATTAAAGAAAATAGCGGAATTAGTTACAGTACTGGAATGATAAAGAGCTTATTCATACAGTTGGGATTAGAAAAAAAAATTCTACAGAGATAGCTGAAATTCTGCTAAACTTTTTGACCAGGATGCTTGAAAGGCTACCTGAAAAAACAGCATGTTCCTTTCGCCTTCCAGAGTCTGTACGAGATCCACTTGTGTATGCGGCAACCTGCCTTCATGGCAGTAATCGTCGAATATTTATGGCAAAGACAGTTCAAGCTCTTGGTGTTGGCGGGCAAAGAGGAGCTGAAAAATTATTAGGCTGGAACAGAGGTACGATACGTAAGGGACTGCATGAATTACAAAGCGGTTTTTGCTGTATTGATAATTTTTTCGGTCGCGGTCGCAAGCCGGTTGAATACAATCTTCCAGAACTATCCAAAGATATAGAGGAAATTGTCAAACCAACCTGTCAAACTGATCCTACATTCCGAACAATAAAAGTATACACTCCCCTGACAGCACAAACGATGCGCAACCGATTAATCGAAGAAAAAGGATATACAAACCAAGAGTTACCGGTCACAAGAACGATTGGTTACAAAATGAACCAGTTAAATTTCAATCCGCAAACAGTGGCCAAGTGTAAACCTGTAAAAAAGATCAAGGAAACCGATGCCATTTTCGAGCAGATTTTCAAAATAAATAAAGAAACGGATTGTTGCAGTCGGTCATTACGTTTGTCGATTGATGCCAAGGCGAGGGTCAAGGTTGGATCTTTCTCACGGGGTGGGAAAAACCGGCAAGGTGAATCTGGTATTGATCACGATTTTGCACCCAAAACGATAATGACACCTGTTGGAATTTTCTTGCCGCTTTATGATGAAACCTTCATGTATTTCACAGAAAGCAAAGTGACATCTGATTTTATTGTAGATTGCCTTGAAAGATTATGGCCTGACTTAAAAGAGCGATACTCCCCTGATACGTTGGTACTCAACCTGGACAACGGACCAGAAAATAACAGCCATCGTACTCAGTTTATTAAACGCATTGTTGATTTTGCATGTGCAAATATCGTTAATATAAAATTAGCATATTATCCTCCATACCACAGCAAGTACAACCCTGTTGAACGCGTGTGGGGAATACTGGAAAATCATTGGAATGGTGAGCTACTTAACTCGGAAGAAAAAGTATTGGGTTTAGCAAGATCAATGACATATAATGGGATTAATCCCAAAGTTGCCTTGGTGGAGGGGATTTACCCAACAGGT
>JAOZKP010000465.1 GCA_029935295.1 bacterium
CTATTTTTTAAAGACTGTTCCGAAGCGAGAACCTGTCCACTAATAAAAATGCTGACCATAATTATAGACGTGGCAAAGAAAAGGCAGACAGGAGCTAAAGTTCTTACCTTTCTAATAAATGTCATTTTTACCTCCATATTGATATCCATATTTTTGGGATTTATAAGATTTATTTGATTATTTTGGTTAAAGGGGTACCATGAAGTACGCCCCGGTGTCCCCAATAGATACCCCCATCCCTGACCAGATAATTCATAACTGAATTATCATCAAGAGAATAGCATGAAAAATTATACAGATAGTCCAGGTCAGGATGTTCCTGGTGTTGCTCGGCGATGGTTTCGATTTTGTTATGAATATCAACCCATTTTGCAGCGTAAACCTCAAACTGACAGCGGTACAGGAAACCTCCAACTTCTTTGCTTTTAAAACCAATAGCATCCTTTATAGAATAGCCTCCGCCAGTGGCATCATATCCCTCGATGGTTGCTTTGCCGCCGGGCTCTTCACCGTGACCAAACCAGGCCATAGCTTTGGTTGATGGACGGGATAAATACGTTGCCATTGGTTTGATATCATCCTCATTTATTTCAACTACTTTATAGCCCGATTTTCTGTAAAATTTTTTTATCCCATAAATGTACGGTAAGGTCCACGTCTTAAGGTAGGCGGACATATTTTTAGATACGAAAACGTACGCTGATTTGGGGCTACACATATTGCTTGAATTTTTAAAGTCACTGGATGGATCACAAGTTTCATTCGGTCCGCAGGGACAATCTTCGGGGCAATCGAGACAAAATTCATTTTCGTCAACAATGAGATCACCGCAACCACTTATCAGCAGTTCGGTAATGGCTTTGTTAAAGCCATCTTTGGTAACGCTGACTTCAACCTTCAATTTTCCTTCAGCAATAATTTTGCCGGCCGCATCCTGACCCCAGACAAAAGACCAGAGATTCTCGCCCAGAGCATCAGTTAACCCAGAAAGATTATTTTTGCGGCCGGAAACCAGCCTGATAGTAGAAATTGCGATGTCAGCATAAGGTACCGGCTTTCCGGAAGCATCCTCAACTTTAATGTTACAGTAAACTGTGTCGCCGATTGAATAACTATCCTTATCCGGGGTAATTGTTACAGTCATATCCTGACCGATTGCAAAAGTAGTCTGTTCAGTAACGTCTTGATATCCGGGATAGCTGGCGGTAACTGTAACCGGGTATGTAAAAACAGTCGGATTGAGCGGAATTGTAAAGTTGAATTTATAGCTGCCGGCAGCAGCACTGACCAGATTTGCAATACTGCCATTGATATCAATTTTGATGCCGGCACCAGCCAGAGGGCCATTGTTGTTTGCGATACTGCCACTGATAATTGCAGTCTCACCCGGCAAGTAGGTTGCTTTGTCAGTTTTTAGACTGATTTGCATTATTACCGGGCATCCATCAGAATCTACCAATACATTCGCCTGAGTGTTAGGACATTGATCGACATTATCTGGAACCCCATCTCCATCATAATCTTGAACCGGATTTACTTCAGTGATAAGGCCATACTTTACGGCATTGTTATAAAGTATTTCAGCAGCAATTATTAAGTCTTCTGAGGGTGTGACGTAAAGTGTGAAAAACAGGTTGTCGGCTTGCCAAACATACAAACCTTCAGTTGTTAAATTAACATTCAAGGCATAATCAATTTTATAACAGGCAGGGAATCCATGTAATGAGCCTTTTGTATTTCCATACATAGGTTCACAATATTGCTTCATTGAATCTGTTGCAGTTTGTATAGATAAAAAATCACTCACATCAATATATATAGATCGAGTATCCTGACAATGAGAGACATTGTGACCCTCATAAGCCCAGTTGTCGTCGTTGATCCAGTCGTTAATTTCATATTCTGTAAAACCTATGTCTTGAATAGTGGATTTAATAACCTGAAGAATGATCGCTCGTTTAGGATCAATTCCCTGAGCAAAAACAGATTGAGACAGTAAAGTGGTAATTGTCAGAGACACCAATATGGTGAGAATTGCAGGAAAAATGATTATGCTGGATTTAACACCATAATCATTTTTTCTGCATCTAATTATGTGTCTCATTTCAACTTCTCCATTGCTGATAGGGTAAAACTCTTACCCCTCCCTTTTTTTGTCTTTATTTAAATCTTTCGATCAATGAAGCATTACCCGGCAATG
>JAOZKP010000466.1 GCA_029935295.1 bacterium
TAAATCCCGAATGTGTCGGTTGCCTGGAATGTGTGGCCGCCTGCCCGATTACGGAATGTCTGTATGTATCATTGGCAAAACGTAAAAAAATTGCACTATTCTGGCTGCCTCTGGCGGTGATTCTCACTTTTTTCCTGTTCTACCTCTCAGCCCGCATGTCAGGACACTGGCAAACAGTTATTCCTGACGAGTTCTTCAAACAGATATACAACCGATAGGCTGAGAGTGAAAAAAATGGGAAAACTGAGGGAGGGGCTAAACGGCAAGAGAAAGGTATGACTAAAACATAACTTTAAGCCCTGAACTTTTGCACTTTGAACTTAAGAGTACCTCGAATACAAAGAGCCGTTCCGGAAATTCCGAAACGGCTCTTTGCGGAAGAAAACATGCAATTAATTTAACTTCATTTTTTTCTACGGATCAGAAAAAGCATTCCCGTCGTAAGAAATAATAGAGAAGAAGGAAGCGGAACCGGATTATCTCTAACCTGACTTACGGTACCAATTGAAAAATCATCAAAACCGAATGTGTCTCCACCACTTGCAGTATTTTTAAATGTAATTGATGTAAACGGGTTATCTGTATCAATGATAGCCCAATAGAGTGCGGAACCACTAAGAACCGCAGCTGCATTCGAAATATTATAAGAGTTGGCGCTTCCTCCAGAAAGTGTAACAGTCAACTGACCATTAAGGTCGCCGATATCGGTACCATAAAAGCCAAACGCCGCAATCGGATGGGTAAAAGAAATTGTAAAAGTGCCGGTAGCTGTAGCATTAGTTTCAAAATATTTATTTCCAGAAACTGCGAAACGACCGAGACCATCAAAATTATTAATAGCACTATTACCACCACCAACAATGTTTGCCACTCCAGCTACACCAAAATCAGCCTGCAGAGAAGTAACAAGCCCTGCCGCAAAAAACTCAAAATTTTCCGTGCCAACCCCGTTAAGATATGAAAAAAACCGGTCATGGGCAAGATCAGCATTGACCAGATCTAGCACATGAGAATGTAAGTTATTAGGATCAGGATCAGGATTGAAATCCTCACCAAAAAAAGTCTCAGTAAAGGCATGGGCGGGTGAAACCATCAACGATAAAAACATAAGGAGCAATAATATTTTTTTCATCTCTGTAACCTAAATTGGATTCATAAAAACTTTACTGCATTATTATCCATCACCATTGGCCAAGACCTGCAATAATCGTACTTTTTTAATTTAAGAACAACTTCATACGATTTTTTTAAAAAACACGAAATAATTAAAATAGTTAAACAGTAATCATCAATACTCAACAATACTGAAAACAATAGAACATCTCCATAAAAGGCCATATCACCCTTTTCACAATGGGCCAATTGCCCCACCCTGACAACCCAGTCACTTTAAGTGCAAAGCTATAAAGATGAATCCAGAATACAAAAAAAAGGCCCTGGTAAAAGAGCCCGGGCCAAATTGAGAAAGGGGGAAAAGCTTAAATATCGTCATAAAACCCGTATTACGATAAAAACATTGACTGTTTCATTATCAACCCACTCTGTTCCTTGATAGAGTTTGATCGAGGTTTTGTAGACCCAGGCTTCATATTCATTGCCCGAAATCGGATCATTGGCGGGGTCGTGACGGGCACCGGTATCGGGGTCATAAAGCATCCGGTAAGTATCCTTAAGACGATAGTCTCGATTAAGATTCAAGGTACCAGCCGCATCGCTGACATACTGACGCGTACCGTCACCAAAATAGAATCTGACCTGATCATGGGTCGGCAGGTTACTGAGCTGCAAGGTAACCGTCGGGCTGCCAGCAGTAACAAGCACGTTTACTTGTGTGGTAGCACTGGCTGGTATGACATTTACTTTCTGGACATTCTGGGAAATACGCTGCTCTTCATCAATAACCGTAAGCATTACGGTCCAGATCCCAATCTGACTGAAAGTTTTCTCTACCGTAGAACCAGTCAGGGTGCCGGTAGCGTCACTAACATTCCAGATATAGTTGAAGGAACCGACGATGCCGCTCGAAACCGCAACCATATCGACAGTAGAGTCAAGGCCAACCTCAAGAGGCTGAGCGGTCGTTGTGCTCCAATCGTACGCACCAGCCGGCAGGCCGGTAGCAAAAGCATCGCCAATCGAGAAGATATCAGCCACCGGCTCAACCCCGACACCAACACCTGCCGGAACAATCGCATTCA
>JAOZKP010000013.1 GCA_029935295.1 bacterium
GGCCGGCCATCAAAACCAGCAACATAACGTAACCACCGGTCCAACCGATAACATACGCCAGAGCAAAATAGCCTTTCAAATAGAGCAGTCCGGCCATACCCAAGAAACTTGCAGCACTCATCCAGTTACTGGCGATTGCAGCCCCGGCACCAATCCGCCCGATACCACGACCAGCAGCCCAGTAATCATCCTGGTCTTTAGCCTTATGGCCGACCCCGATACCGATAAATGCGATAAGAACGATAACCAGAATAATCGCTGGTCCTAACTTAAAACTCGATTCCATTATTGAACTCCTTTATCCTTCAAACTCGACTCCGCCTGCAACTTATTACATACGGCAGACAAATCGAGATATTTAGATGATAAACGCTTCTTAAGCAACGTCACCCTTACCCATACGATCTTCAAGACCATCAATCATGATATTGAACCAGATACAAAGCAGAATAAAGAGAATAATAAGAAACTGCCCGGTGAACCAATAATGAAACGGAAAACCAAGAAAATTCATATCAGTCAAAAAGCTTTCGCCCTGGGGATTGCGCTGAACAATTCTTAGAAGAATTTGAAAGCCGTATGTAGCGATTCCCCAGATTGCCAGAATCAACCAGATATAACTAATTTCTGTTTTCTGGAATTCACCATTAGGCTTAAAAATGTTAATGTGGTAACGATCTTCACTCATTATCTACCCCTCCCTAAAAAATTAATTTCTCTTTTCACTTCAAAACTTTAAAGAAAGAACCACAATCACATAATAAAAATGTAAAATATCGAAAATAACGAGACTGTGAAAACTAACCAAGTTCTGAATACCAAGAAACTCTCAAACCGGATTCTAATTATATTTAACGCGCCTTCTCCTCACCTCCTTATGCGAAACAAATCCAGCCGCCAACAAAACTTCATAATATATGAAGTTGTAAAACTGAAATAATACCAACTCCAATTTGATTAGTAGTAAAACATATCAACTATAAAGTCAAGAAAAAAACATCATTTTAATAGCAAAGAGAGATAAAGACATAAAGCCATTGAACAAATTAGATAAAATATTGTACACCTGACATTAATACCTGTGATTACAATAACTTATGTAAATTTTATATAAATTTACATACCGTGTTAAGTAAATTAAAACAGTTCTCATTTACTGATTTTACAGTTTCTACAGACCCAAAAACAGATACTATGAAGGTGAATTTTTACACAATCCCATAACTAAATAAAACAGTGGGTTTACGTTTGCCAGTCAACTGTCAAACGTAAATTAAAAGCAACCTTGAACATGATAACCAAGACATAAAAAAAGCGGATAACCGCTTTATAGTTGATAGAATAGGCAAAGATGTGTATACTCGCATCAACTAGTAACCAAACTAGTCCGCATCTCTGACAACAGAAATTCGTCCTGAACTCAGCAAAGAGCATAAGAAACCGGAATCCGCACATGGCCTCACACGAATCCAACAACCGCATCGGCGAACTCCTGCTGAACTCCAAGCTGATCAACCGGGAACAACTGGATCATGCACTGACCGAGCTGAAGACAACCCCAGGCCGTTTAGGATCCATGCTGGTCCGCTTGGGATATCTCAGCAACGAAGAGCTGACTAATTTTTTAAGCGTACAATTCGGCATCCCAGCGGTCAACCTGCAGGACTTTTCCATTCCCACCGAGGTTGTCGAACTCATTACCAGCGAACTTGCCAACAAACACCATATCTTACCGATTAACCGTATCGGCTCAACCCTGATCATCGCCACCTGCGACCCAACCGACCTCTCAGCTATCGATGACATTAAATTCATCACTGGCTACAACGTAGAAACTACAGTTGCCTCAGAATCATCCATTAAAGAAGCGATCGACAAATTTTACGACTCTTCGGCAATGCTTGACGATATCATCTCGGAGTTTGATGACTCCGAATTTGAACTGGTTCAAGGAGATGATGAACCCGACGACGCAGTACTCCAGAAAGAGACCGAAGATGCACCGGTAATCCGCTTGGTCAACAAGATAATGGTTGACGCAATCCGCCGGGGTGCAAGTGACATCCATGTTGAACCGTATGAAAAGTTTTTCCGGGTTCGCTACCGCATTGACGGTGTTTTATACGAAATCATGAAGCCGCCGATGAAACTCAAAAATGCGATAACCTCCCGCATCAAAATTATGTCAGAACTCAATATTGCCGAACGCCGCCTGCCCCAGGACGGCCGCATTAAAATGCGGCTTGGCAAAAATAAATCGATGGACATGCGGGTCTCGGTTCTGCCGACCCTGTTTGGCGAAAAAATAGTTATGCGCCTGCTCGATCAATCCAACCTGCAGCTGGACATGACCAAACTCGGCCTCGAGCCTAAAGCTCTGGAGCTGGTTGATGACGCAATCCGGCAGCCCTACGGCCTGATTCTGGTCACCGGGCCGACCGGTAGCGGTAAAACCACAACTCTTTATTCAGCTTTAAGTGAATTAAATAAAATATCCGACAATATTATGACCGCTGAAGACCCGGTTGAATTCAACCTTCCCGGCGTCAACCAGGTACAGACACATGATGCCATCGGATTGACTTTCTCTGCTGCTCTGCGCTCATTCCTGCGCCAAGATCCTGACATTATTCTCGTAGGTGAAATGCGCGACCTTGAAACTGCTGAAATCAGTATTAAGGCCTCACTGACCGGCCACCTGGTTCTCTCAACCCTGCACACCAATGATGCCCCGAGCAGTGTTACCCGACTGGTAAACATGGGAGTCGAACCTTTCCTGATTGTCTCATCGGTAAATATTATAATCGCCCAGAGACTGGCACGTAAAGTCTGCCTGAAATGCGGCACAAAAGAGGATGTTCCCGTCAACGCCCTGATCCAGAGCGGCATGGAAAAAGAGATAGCGGAAAACGCTGTCTGCCTTAAAGGTGAGGGTTGTGAGGAGTGCAATCGCACCGGCTACAAGGGCCGAATTGCTCTCTACGAAGTCATGACATTCACAGAAGCCGTCAAGACTGCCATTCTTAACGGGGCCAACACCATGGAGCTCAAAAAGATAGCTATTGAAAACGGCATGAAGAGTTTGCGCCAGAGCGGCCTCAGCAAACTTATTGAAGGTACCACAAGTTTTCAGGAAGTACTCAGAGTAACGGCAAAAGATTGATGGTGTTGTAAAAAGTTCCGACCATACAACCAACAACAACCTTACGGAGCACAATTATTATGGCAAGTCTGCACGAGCTTCTGAAAGTTATGATTGACAGCGGCGCATCTGACCTCCACCTGACAGTTGCCAGCCCACCTCAGATCCGCATTGACGGAACTCTCAAACCTCTCGACTTGCCGGCTCTGAATGCCAACGAAACCAAACAGATGTGCTACAGCGTTCTCACCGACAGCCAGAAACACCGCTTCGAAAAAGAGAACGAACTCGACCTCTCTTTCGGGCTTAAAGGGGTCAGCCGTTTCCGGGCCAATATTTTTATTCAGCGCGGCACCGTGGCTGGAGCCTTCCGCGCTATCCCTTATGAAGTTCGGCCTTTTAATGAACTTGGCCTACCGGCAATCGTTCAGGAGTTAATGCGCAAACCCAGCGGCCTGATTCTGGTAACCGGGCCAACCGGAAGCGGCAAAAGTACGACTCTGGCATCAATGATTGACCAGGTCAACGAAGAACGGCATGAGCATATCATCACCATTGAAGATCCAATTGAATTTATCCACACCCATAAAAACTGCATTGTCAACCAGCGCGAAGTCAAAGCCGACACTGAAGATTTCAGCAAGGCCCTGCGCTATATCCTGCGCCAGGACCCCGATGTCGTTCTGGTTGGCGAATTGCGTGACTTAGAGACCGTCGCCTCAAGTTTAACCGTAGCTGAAACCGGACACCTTACCCTGGCAACCCTACATACCAACTCCTGTGCCCAGACTATCAACCGGGTCATTGACATCTTTCCTTCACACCAGCAGCCGCAAATCCGTTCACAGCTCTCTTTTGTTCTCCAGGCAGTCATTTCACAACAACTTATTCCGCACCGCAGTGGCCATGGCCGGGTTCTTGCTATAGAATTGATGGTACCGAATGCGGCCATCCGCAATTTGATTCGTGAAGACAAGATTCATCAGATCTATTCACAAATGCAGGTCGGCCAGAGCCGGTTCTCAATGCAGACGATGAACCAATCCCTGGCGACCCTCTACCAGGGCGGCAAGATCAGTCTTGATGATGCCTTTTCAAAAAGCAATGATTTAATGGAACTTAAACAGATGCTGGGACATGCGATTTAATTGAAGAAAACTCACTCAAGGGAACATTATGGATATTTATAAGTGGCAGGGTAAAGACCGTCAGGGAAAGAAAGTTAAAGGTGAAACTAAAGCTCTCTCTGAAAGTGTTATCACTTTGAGCCTGCGCAAAAAAGGTATTACCAATGTCAAGGTCAGAAAAAAACCTAAAGATATCGAGATCAATCTCCCCTTTTTGAAAGCCAAAGTTCCGGAAAAAGATGTCGTCATCTTTACCCGCCAGTTTTCGACAATGATTAATGCCGGCCTGCCAATCATTCAATGCCTTGAAATCCAGTCAAGCCAGCAGGAAAATAAGGAGTTCAGAAAGGTCCTGACCGCCATTAAAGAATCAGTTGAAACCGGTGAGACCCTGGCCGATGCCTTGCGGAAACATCCGACAGCGTTTGATTCACTCTACTGCAACATGGTCGAAGCGGGTGAAACCGGCGGTGCTTTGGATGTCATTTTAGGACGCCTCGCTTTCTTCATGGAAAAAAATATGAGGCTGAAAAAGCAGGTCAAAGGGGCACTGGTCTACCCCGCATCAGTTCTCACGGTTGCGGTAATCGTTATCGCTATTATGATGATTTTTGTCATACCTTCATTTCAGAAAATGTTTTCCGGCTTCGGCGCTGAACTACCGCTTTTGACACAGATCATTGTTAACATCAGCGCCTTTATGCGGAACAATATTATCTTTATCCTCGCAGCTTTGTTCATCATCAGTTTTTCCCTCAAAAAAGCCTATCGCAAAAGTGACAAAGTGCATCATTTCTTCGATAATATGTTTTTAAAAATGCCAATTTTCGGTATGCTTCTGCGTAAAGTTGCGGTAGCCAAATTTACGCGAACTTTGGGAACCATGATCTCCAGCGGGGTTCCAATCCTGACCTCGCTGGATATTGTTGCCCGCACCGCCGGCAATGTTGTCATCGAAAAAGCTATCCTCGCCACCCGTGAAAGTATTAGTCAGGGAAAAACCATTGCTGAACCGTTAATGGAGAGTGGTATCTTTCCCTCGATGGTGGTCCAGATGATTGCAGTCGGCGAAACGACCGGCGCACTTGACCAGATGCTTAATAAAATTGCTGACTTCTACGACGATGAAGTTGATACTGCGGTCAGCGCTATCACCTCACTGATTGAACCTTTACTAATGGTTTTCCTGGGCGGCATCCTCGGCACGATGATTGTTGGCATGTACCTGCCGATATTTAAAATGGGTGAAGTCGTACATTAAAAAAAACCAGCGCCAGGAGACCGCAAAAACTAGATGAGCACCAGCAACCCCCACAGCCCTCTAAAAAACCTCCTGGCTTTTCGTCTTTTTCTAGTCACTCTTCTGCTTGGGGCTCTGATTCTTTTTGAATTTATCTGGCCCCATGAATCGACTGACTCAGTGCCGGTACCGCTTTACAGTTTCATCATTCTAACCTACCTGCTTAACATCCTATATATTGTCAGCCTGCCGAAAATTGTCAGAATAGAAAAATTTATCCAACAGCAACTCCTGATTGATGCCACGCTAATCGCCGGGCTTCTCTACTTGACCGGCGGTTTCTACAGCATCTTTTTTCCTCTTTTTTACTTTATAATATTAGGCGGGACCATATACCTTGAACGCCAGCACACCATCGCATTGCTTTTCTACTGCACATTTCTCTACCTATTACTAATATTTGCCCACATCTACAACCCGTTACAAAGCTTTCTGCCACTGCCGGAACTAGTCAGCAGCAATCGCAAAGTAATATCACAGATATTTTTCAATTTAACCCCGTTCTACCTGACCGCCTTCATTCTTCGCTTTATCGCCAAGGAGCGCCTCGACACGCGCAAACGCCTGCAGGAGGCCACCCAAAATCTTAAAGAATCAAAGGATTTAAACAAACATATAATTGCCTCCATTGACAGCGGCCTGATCACAACCAACCGTGAGTTGATGATTAACTCAATAAACCTTGCAGGCTCTAACATTCTCGGCTTAAATAAAGACAAGATATTCAACTTGGATTTACAGAGAGTCATCCCGAATCTGCAACCGGGGAAAATCAGACAGGGACGTCACCGACAGGAGATCAGCTATCAAACTCCCGACAACAAACACCTGGTTTTGGGTTTTTCTTTTGCCCCATTGATGAAAAGTCAGCACCATAATATCGGCTGGATTCTGATTTTTCAGGACTTAACTGAGTTAAAGAAAATTGAGCACCGCCTGCAGGAAGCCCGCAAAATGGCGGCTATCGGCCGGCTCTCAGCCGGCATCGCCCATGAGATAAGAAACCCCCTGGCCTCAATCAGCGGTTCAATAGAACTTCTGGCTCAAGATCTCCTGTTTGAAGACGAGACCCAGCAACGTTTGTTGCAAATTGTTTTAAAAGAGAGTACCAGATTAAATCATCTTATAAGTGATTTTCTCGGGTTCTCCCGCCTTGAAGGCAAAGAGCAGACCGATACCAATATCATATCACTTCTCAAAGACATGGTTTTCCTCTTTCGTTCTCAGTGTCCCGACATTGATTTCAATGAAGATTACCATGCTGAAAAATTCATTATCAAAGCCAACCCGGAACAGCTTGAACAGATCTTCTGGAACCTCATCCAAAACTCCCTGGAAGCGATGTCCAGCCAAGGGGAAATTACTATTACGAGCAGCGTCGAAAACGGTATAGACACAGTATCTGACAAACCTTACAAAAAAGAGCTTCCGGAGATCACAATTACTATTTGTGATAACGGTCCCGGAATCAAAGAGGAGGTCGCCGAAGAAATTTTTGAGCCCTTTTTCACGACAAAAACTTCAGGAACCGGTTTAGGTCTTTATATTGCCTTTCAGCTGACGCAAATCAACAACGGTATAATCAATCTTGAAAACAGAAAAGATATACCTGCTGGAACCTGTGCCCATGTCTGCTTCCCACGGACGCCCCAAGACAACCAATCTCAACCATAACCACCAGTGCAAAAAAATGGAACCAAATAGATGAAAACTGCCCCCCCAAACAACAACCGTAGCAAACTCCACATCATGGTCGTTGATGACGAACAGAGTATGTGTGAATTCTTAGAGATCATTCTCCTGCGCAACAACTATCAGGTAAGTTGCTTTACTGATGCCTTCGCCGCCGTCAGCAGCCTTGAAACGATCAATTACGATCTTGTTATCAGCGACCTCAAAATGCCGGGAATGAGCGGTCTGGAGATGCTGCGGACGGTCAAAAAAAAGAGCCCGACCACTGAAACAATTATGGTTACCGCGTTTGCTTCCACGACATCAGTAATTGAAGCAATGAAAAATGGCGCTTTCGACTACATCAACAAACCTTTCAAAGTTGACGAAATTCTTTTAACAATTGAGAAAGCACTTAAAAACTCACAGCTGCAACGTGAGAATCTGCGTTTACGCCAAGAACTTGAAAAACGTTTCGGCTTCGACAACCTGATTGGCAAAAGCCCGCCCATGATGGCTATCTACAAAGTCATCAAACAGGTCGCCCCGACCAAAACCAACGTCTTAATCTGTGGCGAATCAGGTACCGGCAAGGAACTGGTCGCCCGGGCTATCCATTTTTCCGGCCCCAATCGGGACAAATCTTTTATTGCAGTAAACTGTGCCGCCATCCCGGAACACCTCCTGGAGAGTGAACTTTTCGGCCACACCAAAGGCGCATTTACCGGAGCGACAAGCCATACTGAAGGCTATCTTGCGGCCGCTGACGAAGGCACTCTATTCCTTGATGAAATCGGTGAAATCCCGCCGGCCCTCCAAGTTAAAGTCCTGCGGGTTATCCAGGAAAAGTGCTTCCAGAAAGTTGGTAGCACCAAGGAGATAAGTGTTAATCTGCAATTTATTGCCGCTACTAATCGTGATCTTCAAGCTGCAGTCGAAAGTGGAGAATTCCGCCAGGATCTTTTCTACCGCCTCAATGTTATCCGCATCGACCTGCCGCCCTTACGTCAGAGGCAAGAGGATGTCCCGCTACTGCTCAGGCATTTTCTACACAAATACAACCAGGAATATAAACGGAATTTCGATGGCTTCAACCAGGAAGCGACCCAAGCACTTATGGATTATGATTATCCCGGCAACATTCGCGAGCTTGAAAATATTGTCGAACGCTGCATCGTTCTTGAAACTGACGAGAAAATCATCTCGGCGGCGACCCTGCCGCCGATGCTGCAGAAAAAAACACCAGATTCGCTAACTCCATCAACCCTACCAACCGCCGGACTTGATCTGGAAGAAGTTGTTGCCCAACTTGAAACTGACCTCATCAAACAGGCCCTGCAAAGATGCCAGGGCAACAAAACCAATGCTGCCAAACTTTTAGGATTAAGTTTTCGCTCAATGCGTTACCGTTTAGATAAATATGGGTTAAAATAGGAAAAGCATTCGATGACACCGAAAAAAGATGAGAAACTAAGATGAGTGTTGTGCAACTGGAAAAATTGTTTAATCCGCAGGTTATTGCCGTAGCCGGCTTCTCCGGCACCGGCAATTGTGAAGTTGACATCAAACTGAATGATCTACTTAAAAATCTCCACACTACTGCCCGACCCCGCACCGTATATATAATTGACACAAAACAGCGAAATCCACAAACCGGATTCATCTACAAAAACTCCATATCTGAGATCGATGAAGATATTGACCTGCTTTTTCTAACTTGTCCATTACATGAACTACCGAAATTCTTCACCCGACCAATCTTAAAAAAAACCGCTATTGTCGCCATCAATAAAAATATCACCTCAGGCCAAGACCGACATATTTTGGATCAGATCAGTACCGCCGCTAAAGATGAGAAAACTCGAATTATTGGTGTCAACTCCAGCGGCGTTATAAGTCCACAGATTCAACTCAACCTCTCGACCCATCCGCAACTGCCGGCCGCCGGCAAGATCGCTTTCTTCTCACAGAGCGGAGCTGTTTTCGGCACCATTCTCGGCTTCGCGAAAGAACTCGATATCGGCTTCAGCCATATTGCCAGCATCGGTTCACTAATCGACATCGACTTTGGCGACATGATAGATTTTGTCGGCAATGACCCCGAAGTTGAAGCTATTTTACTCTACCTTGAAAATATCCGAAATGTAAAAAAATTTATCAGCGCCTGCCGTTCGGTCTCACGTATAAAACCGATAATCGTCATTAAAAGTGGCCGGCACCCGCGCATCCATGAGATAATGCAGCGCCGGGTTTTTGCGAAAATCGGAGCGGGACCAGTATATGAAAGTGCCTTCAGGCGGGCCGGCATCATATCCGTCAACGATCTCAAAGAACTCCTTTTAGCCGGACGTTCACTCTCACGACGCAATATCCCGACCGGCGACCGGATCGGCATCATTACCAACTCCGGCGGGCTTGCCATATTCACTGCTGACAGTCTGCTTTTCAACCAGATCGAACCGACCCCGTTATCAAAAAAATTAATCAGTGACCTGCGCCGGGTCATTCCGCACAAACTTGTCCAGAATCCAATTGACGTCGGCGGCACAAGCAACACTGAAACTTTTGCAGAGGTCATTAAGACCTGCCTGGCGAGCCGTGAATTTGATGCCATGATTATCCTCGCCGCCGCCCACCAAACCCTGGAACCGCACCGTCTTATTAAACTCGTACAAAAGGATTTAGAGTCTAATTTCTGCGCTGTAACCTATGCCTGGATCAACGCCAGAGCCAAAGACCGCCGCATTGCCATCCCTCTGGCCCGAAAAGGGGTCTACATCTATTTCAGCGTTCCCGCAGCCTTGAATGCCTATCTCTACAGCCGGCGCTATCGCCATAAACTGAACCAGCTGACAGCTTTAACCCCCCGCTTCCAGCAGGATTATAAAATCAGGCATTTCAATACCGGTGAATTTCTCGCACCATATATTAAAAAAGAACTTTCACTGCTACCCGACACTCCCACCCGGAAGCTGCTGCAGGCTTACGGCCTGAATCCCACAACCGCAGAGAGTCAGTTACTGGAAAAAAGACTTCTTTTAAAGATCGGCACCGCCACCGACAGCGAGTTCGGACCATATATCTATCTCGGTTTAGATGGAATCGCCGCCGAAATTGAGCCCAGCCTGTCAATTATGCTCCCACCTCTAAATCCATTTCTGGCTCAGGTAATGATCTCCCGTTCACCGATTGCCGGGGCCATAAAAAAACGCGGCCCAAAATTAAACGAAGCCCTGGCAATCATTCTACTGCGTCTGGCAGCTTTCATCACCGACAGCCCCGACATTGAAAGCATTGAACTCTTTTTAAAAGAGAACAAGGCCGAAAATTTCGACCTTGAAACCGGAAACATCCAAACCCGAAGGAGCATGACAACCGCCCCCCGGCACCTGGTAATTGCTCCCTACCCGAATGAATATGAATTTTTTGATCAGCTTAAAGATGGCCGTAAAGTCCTGATTCGCCCGATTCGACCTGAAGATGAGGATCTGCACCATGAACTTTTCAAGTCGCTCTCACGGCAGACAAACTATTTCCGCTTCTTCAGTTATCGCCGCCATTTAACCCATGAACAGGCCGCCCGCTTCACCCAGATTGACTACGACCGGGAGATGGCGATTATCGCTTTAATTGAAGACAGCGGCAAAGAACGTTCAATCGGCGTCAACCGACTCACCTACCAGGCTCGCAATGACCAACATGAATTTGCGATTGTCGTTGCGGATGAATTCCAGGGGACAGGCGTCGGCGCAATTTTGATGCAGCGCCTGCTCGAAATTGCCCGTGATCGAAAAATAAAACAGATCATCGGCATAGTTCTCGCTGAAAATCTGAAGATGATCAAATTCTGTCGCGCTTTCGGTTTCGAGATTGCGGATCAGGATGGCAACAGCATCACATTTCGCCTGACTCTTTAAGGCTGACGACCTGGGATTCGGCGACAATCAAATGATCCAGCAACCGGATCCCCAAAGTGCCTGCGGCCTTCTGTAAATCAGCAGTTATCCGCACATCTTCTACCGAGGGTGTCAGACTACCGCCGGGATGATTATGGGCAACCAGGATTGCCGCCGCCCGATATTTGAGAGCCAAACTTAAAACCTCTCGCGGATAGACGACACTCATATCGACCGTACCTCTATGAATCACCTCACTCTGGATCAGCCGGTGGCGATTATCAAGAAAGAGCACCAGAAACTGCTCCTCCGGCAGACCTTCAAGACGTGCCCGACACAAATTCGCAATCTGCTCCGGCGACCTTACCGTCTGCCGCTTAATATCAGGGGCCTCCATATAAAGTTTAAGCAGATCACGACTCAATTTCAACAGTAACGCTGCGTGCGGCCCAACTCCGGGGATCTCCTGCAAACGATCTAAAGGAGCATCAATAACCCGTTTAAAAGTCTCAAAGTTACGCAACAGATCTTTGGCCACCGGCTTGACATCACGCCTGGAGATCGCGTAACTTAGAAGAAGCTCCAAAACCTCATAATCCTGCAACCCGTCAAGACCATGATCTGCAAAACGTTTTTTCAAACGTTGCCGATGCCCCAGATAATCAGGATTTTTGTCTTTTTTATTTTCTACAACCATATTTTTGCAAATTTAATATTATTACTTAGACTTTGGACTTGATTTTTTATAAATGAGCCCCTAGATTAACCAAGAAATATTTTCTCTAAAAACTTTAAATCTTTTCATCAACCATAAGGAACTTCAACTATGAAAATTGCAATTTCAGGTAAAGGCGGGGTCGGTAAAACAACTCTTGCCGGAACCCTGGCCCGGGTTATTGCGGCCACTGGACATAAAGTCTTAGCTATCGATGCCGATCCCGACGCCAACTTGGGCTCGGCCCTGGGCTTCAGCCTTGAAGAGGTTGAAAAAGTTACTCCGGTTGCGGAGATGACTGATTTCATCCAGGAACGTACCGGTTCAACAAAAGGCAGCTACGGAGGCACGTTCAAACTCAACCCCAAAGTTGATGACATCCCTGAGCGTTTCAGCTTGAACCGTGACAATCTGAAACTTCTGGTTATGGGGACAATACCTGAAGGCGGCGGCGGCTGCTATTGCCCGGAGAGTGTCATCTTAAAATTTCTTCTGCGCCATATATTGATACAACGTGATGAAAGTATTATACTCGACATGGAAGCCGGCCTCGAACATTTAGGTCGCGGTGCCACCCGGGGAATTGATGCCTTTATAGTTGTTGTTGAGCCCGGATCAAGAAGCCTGAAAACTGCCCGGCAGATCAAAAAACTGGCCGCCGACCTGGGCGTCAATCAGGTCTACGTCGTTGGTAACAAGATCACTGCTGCCAATGACAAAGAATTTATAACTGAGAACCTTGAAGGTTTAAAAATCTTAGGTTTTCTTGACTATGACCAGGAAATCGTCACCGCTGACCGCAACGATCAGGCCCCTTTTGAAATCAATCAGAAAATGGTTGAAGGTGTCAAAACAATCTATGCCAACCTGCAGAAAGAGCTGAGCGTAACCTGATCAAAACAGGTAAATTATTATGGGTACCTCGAAAAATTGCCTTTTCACCCTAAAGGGTACAAGCGCCCGATTGCTGCGTTAGACTCAAATTTTAATCCTCAAAATACTCAATGTATTCCTGTGGTTAAAAATTTCGTCTGCCTTGCACTCGAACAAAAATTCTAATTTTTCAAGACACCCTTATTTACGTTTATCTGTGGTCATTCTCTTGCCGCAGATAAACGTAAAACAATCCCAACCAACTCCAATAGAAATCGATTGATTATCGAGCCGACAACAACATTTCAAACAGATTTCTTCTGCTGACACTCACGACTGCAGAAATATCCGCCGGGATTACGCCAGCCTCCAGCCAGAGCTTCATGCTCCGGCACATACAGGCCGCACCTTAGACATTTGACCATCTTTTCGCCACTGGCAGCTGGCTTACGAGTGCTGCCGGCAGTCCCGGAAACCGCCGGCCGACCGCGCAACAGACGAAATAACAGATAACCCAACCCTATCCACAATATTAACCTAAACACCTAATCGGCCCCACTTTTTTCGGAATTTTCAGTACCAGCAAAAGGCTGCTTTTCAGCACCCATCATATTAAATAATTTCCCCGGCATCTGTAAAATCCTGACCGGAGTTTTAAAAAATCTCTGCAACATACCAGCAACATTTTTACCCATACCAGCTACCGTTTGCGTCTTGACCTCAAGATCATCAAACGGCCCTCGCACTGTCACCGGGATAACCACGAAAGTCTTCTTATCACCGGTCATAATATAACCGAGCACTGGAATTGAAGCAAGTACTTTACCTACTGTCTGCAGCGGCTGAATCCCAATTTCAAGATCAACTGTATCATTGATCATATCAACCACACCACTACCAAACAGATTAAATGAAGGACCCACCATCTCAAACTCATCAAACTCAAGCAGACCGCTAACAATCATCCCTCTATAAATAAGTTCACGATATGGAACCCCACCACTAATGCTTATTCTTGGTAAATGTAAGGCTGCATATTGGGAAAAATTTAATATTGAACAGATATTGGCAATCATAGAAAATCTTTTCAGGCGACCGTCAAAAAAATGAAAATCAAGATCACCATCAAGACTCTCCTCCCAGCTTCTTACCGTATTTCCCTGCCAATAAAGATCGAGATTCAACGATCCATACCCGCCCATCACCGGCAATCCCCGGTCAGGATTATTCAGATAGTCATTCAGAGTTTCAAAGCTGATATCTTCAAACTGAGATTCAACCATAAAGGAGTCATCAGCAAAACACCAGCCGGCGGAAACATTAAAATCACCCTCGAAGTTTTTCCCGGCAAGCTTTTCAATATTTACACCTGAACCATTAAAACTGCATTCACATTCAACCTCACCCAGAACCATTTTTAACCAATGCAAACGGTCTGCCCGGACATTGAGATTTAAATCATTCTGGCCCAAAATCTTTTTTAACGACATCAATGCCGCAACTTTATCATCCACTATAACTTTTGCAATATCATCCAGAACAACAGCTTTAATTGGTTGCGGCACCTCTTTGTCAGCCGCCTCTTTATCTCCCGTAACTACCTGGTTGAGTGGAAGAGCTAACAGATTATCAATATCAAGATCTGAAACTGCTATCTCAAGATCTCCGTGCAAACCATCGTCAACTTGCAAATCACCGGTGATATTGACCTGCGCCCGTTCCGCCCCCCACTGCCACCGACACTCATTTATTGAGACCGGAACACCCATCCCCCCGGCCAGAGATAGATGCAGATCGTACAAATTTTGCCACGGGCTTGCCGGCGCAGGTTTCTCCCGGGAAGCAAGGGCCGGCAAAACTAATTCATCAACAACTCCCGAAACCGTAAAATCCAATTCCACTAAGTCAGTCCCTATTTCTTGCTCAATTATGGCAAAATCGTCAATTGCCAGATGGGAGCTGGAAATCTCTCCGGCAATCATATAACCAGCCCCTTCACCTTTATGCTTTAAATCGCCGCAAAAGGTAAACTCCGAGTTCCCGTTCTGCAGAAAAAGACGTTCGAATGAAATTTCCCCGAAGTCAAACTCAGCAACACAATTTAATGTTTTCAACGGTCTGTTTGTGAAAGAGCACTCAACATCATGCCAATCGAGATTAAGTTTTCCGGACATAGCAAAGTCAGAAAAATCTTTTGCTTTAGAGCTTAAGCCTATTTCCAGAAATGATGCTTCTTCTGCCTGTAGCCCCGAAATACTATAAATCTTTTGTGAAAGTGAATTCAAGTAACCTGGTGTAAAACCGACACATCGGGCTTTAAGATCAAGGCCGGGAGAAGCAGGATTACTTTTTCTAAGAAAAAATCCGGGGCCGGGGAGAGTACCATGCAGTTCCCAGGGTACAGATGCAACCTCCAAGGATGCCGATTCTACCCACAAATCATCATTAACCAGGGCAAATGAACCTTTGCCCTGTTCAACCGCCCAAGGCAGACCGGCAATTGTAAACCCGATATCCCGACCCGTAAAGTTTCCGCCCCAATGCATCTTTTCAGGCTGCAAAAGGGGTCCCTGTAAAACCAGCTCACCCGACAAAGAACCACTGTTTAAAATAAATGGTGACTCTGTTCCTCCCCCCGATTTAGCGGTTTCGAAAAACAAACTGTCAATATAAGGATTGAATTTCTGCAAATCAAAACCAATATAACCGGAAAATCCAACCTGCACCTCATGAAATATGTTTTGTAACGACAATTTTCCTGATTCACAAGTAAAGAGTCCACCAACGGACAGGTTAATATCTTTTATCTTAAGCAAACTATCAGCAAGTATAAAATCGATACTTGTTAAGGTCAGTGACGGCCAGCTATTTACGGCACTAAAAACTAAATCATCTCCTCGAATATGACCGCCGATTATACCAACCGGAGGTTGTTCGTCAAGCAGCCGAGTGATTTTACGATAATCACCTTTAAGATAGGCATTTTCTACTTCCAGGCTTCCCTGGTCCTGCACATGATTACAATACTGCTCAACTTCATCCGAAATAATCCCCCAGGGCAGTACCGGCATAACCCTAACCGGATTAAACTTTAAGCTATTAAGTTTTGCATCAATAGTCCCATCAATACCCCGCCGGGCCTCGTACAACAGGCAGTAACCCTGCACAACCAGACCATCAGCATTAATAGTACAATCCCGGGTTTCAATTGTATTATAGCTGTCCGCCAGACGAAAATCATAATCTACAGCAAACCGATTAAATTTAAGCTTCTGCCGGAAAACCTGTTGATAATCAAGCTCCGCCTGGTGGAGAACAATTCTCCCTTTTGAGCGAAAAAGTCCTAGCAAGCTCCCATTATAATTTGCATCAATATCAACTCTACCACCAATAAAACGCATGGGTACGTACTCTTGATAGTAAGGGAAATACGTTCCCCCATTAAGATTTTCGGCATCGATTTTACAATCCAGTATCATCCTTCCAGGAGCCAAAGGAAATTTTAGATTTGATAGGTTTCCTTTAATTGCAATTGATCCGTCACCCGCCCCATCAAGAACCCTGGCCACCAACTCAAACTCAGTCAAATTGTTACTCTTCTGCCATAATAAAGTTGAGTTAAATTTTTCAAGGTGAGTCTTAATCGCCGATGTACCAAAATAATTATCCGAAAACTCAATTGAGCTGTCAACAATTTCAACCAGAGCACCACTTATTTCATCATCAACACTCCAACCGGCAAATTTAAGACTTTTACTTTCTGGCTTTATCGCAGTATTCATTACTGGGTTCACAAAATCCGCCAGAGGTGATTCAACCTCATTCAACCGTAGCTTAATGTCCGCACGCACGAGAGTCAGGCGACTTAGAAGCAGGTGCTGTCTGAATAGAGCGCTAAAATCAAAATTGATTATTGCTGTTGTCACAATGACATGTTGCGACCCGGACTTATCAAAAATCCGCACTCCGTCCACGCGCAGACCGGGACCGTGTCGAAAGGTCAATCCCAACTTCCCAACCGCCACATCACCGGCAAGTCGGGATTGGAGGAAAGAAAGTAACTGAGGACGATAATTATCCAGATCGATCAGGTTAGGCAAACTGATGAGCAATAAAAAAAAGCCCAGCAGCAGCACAGCACCGGATCGCGCCAGGATCCGCCATCTTTTTCTATTGACTATTTTAGGCAATCTATCCTCTAAAACAACAGGGCATCTTGAAATTTAGGATTAAAGATAGGTTATTAAATCAGAGATCAAATTTTAGCAAAATAACTATTACCACTTGCAAACCTCTTTTTGAAGTTAAAAGGTATTAATTTTCTGTCCTTTGGCACAAAAAAAGCCGGGCTGTATAAGCCCGGCTTTTTTTGTCGAAAAAATTTTTCTTCTATTGTTTGCGATAGCGCATGAGAAAAAGTAAACCACTGCCTAAAAACCAGAGTGACGCTGGCAAAGGTACTGCTGAGGAATCACCCGCAGGATCATCCATTTTTACAAATGGCGTTTCAATAATTCCCAGAAAAGCAGTACCTGCTGCCAGACTGCAACCAGTATAATACAAAGTAGAACTTCCACCTGTAAAAGTTGGCAGATAACCATCCACCAGATAATTGGCTAAACGCATGGAAACCAATTGGGCCGGGGTATAAAGCAGACTGCCATCAAGATAAAACGTCAAACCATAGACATTATTAAAATATTTATACCCGACCCTGAAACTTTTAGGATTGGACCACCAGACCATACCCATTTGCGAGTGATCGGAATCACCCTTACTTAAGGCATAAAAGAAATCCTGGCCACCCTGATTAAAACTACCACCAGTAACAACACCAAAATCTTCATAAGTAGTTTCAGCACTGCTATTAACAAACATAAGTGTATCACTCAGCTCCAAAGTCCCAGTAAAAGCATCGAGAAATCCTGGGCGAACATAATTTGAGGCTTTATTATCATAGAGTACAGTTCCAGAAAAATCGTAAGTGAATGCCCACACGCCCGAAGGCACAAACAACAACAATATCAAACTGCACCAAAGCAATTTTAGAGATATATTTTTCTTTTTAAGTCCCATCATACTCCCCCAAAACTCACTACACTCCTATAACAGCCGCAACGGACAGTTCCCAAAAGTCACAATCTTTTGAGATAAATCATTGCAACTCTTTAACTGAGTATAATCGACAACTATACGCAAGTCAATAGGAAGAAAGTATGAAAAAGCATTACATTACGATATCTTATTGTTATATATTCATATATCTAAGTCCCTATATATTCACTATTTAGAAGTAAATTTCACATCTGAGAAAGTCACTATTCAACCCGGGCCAATGTCATCGCACTCACCTTATTTGCCCCTGCATTTTTGAGGGCTGCCGCAGCGGCCCTAAGGGTAGAGCCAGTCGTCATAACATCATCACAAATAAGAATCTTACGACTTTTCACACACGCCTTGCGGGCAACTTTAAAAACGTCCGGATTCAAGTTACGCATCCGGGCATCACGATCAAGGGATGCCTGATGCGGAGTATCCAGAACTTTTGTAAAATGATATTTGAGCAATGGCAAACCGAGCACATTCGCACAACAGGAGGCGATGAATAGAGCCTGGTTGAAATCTCTTTTCCTCAGTGATGATTTAGTTAAGGGGATTGCCATAACCAGATCAAAATCAGATTCTAATATTTTTAACCGGAAAATCATCTGCCGAATGAGCACTTCAATTAATGGAAAAAATTCACTGCGGCCATGATACTTCCAGGCAGGAATTATCTGCTCCAGGGCTCCGCCATAGCGATAACCTGAGAAAACCTTATTGATTTGCGATAATTCAGTTGAATCTGCAACGCAAATATCAAGCTGTTCCTGACAGAAAGGACAAAGATAGTCTCCTAATGCATTCTGCCTATTTCTTTTGTGAGTTAAGGGGTGGCACAAATGACAGGAACAGAGCAGACAACGTCGGGGTGAGATAATATCCAGAAGGATGGCAGGATATTCGGAAAGTTTGTTCACCGATTCTTTTGCAACAGGCTTTTTCCGGACATAGCTTCAGGCTGCTTAAGCCTCATAATCTGCAACAGTGTCGGTGCAATATCTGCGAGGATGCCCCCGGGCCGCAAACGCAAACCGGAACTATCATATCCAACAACAATTAACGGCACGGGATTAGTAGAGTGGGCGGTCGCCGGTTTTCCGGACTCATCAAGAAGGACTTCAGCATTACCATGATCAGCCGTAATCAGAGTTACGATCTCTTTTTCATGGAGTTTCTCAAGGATCATACCCAAACATTTATCAACCGTTTCACAGGCTTTAACCGCTGCATCGATCAAACCGGTATGACCAACCATATCACCATTGGCAAAATTGAGAACGATTAAATCATAGGGTTCCTTGTCAAGAATGGCAATCAGTTCATCTGCCACCTTAAAAGCGCTCATTTCAGGCTTAAGATCATAAGTTTTAACTTCCCGGGGTGAAGACACCAGCAAACGATCTTCTCCCGGATAAGACTCTTCCCGACCGCCGTTGAAAAAGAAGGTAACATGAGCATATTTTTCCGTCTCGGCAATTCGCAGCTGGGCCAACCCTGCACCTGCAACAACCTCACCCAAACCGTCCGCCAACGCTTGCGGCGGAAAAGCAACCGGCAAAGAAAAATCAGCGTCATACTCCGACATACAGACGTAGAAACCAGGTTTCGGGAAAACAGGACGTTTAAAACCGGCAAAATCATCCTTAGTTAAAGCCATTGTGATCTCACGAGCCCGATCACTGCGAAAATTAAAAAAGATTACCCCATCGCCACTTCTAATCAGAGGTTTCTCTGCTCCTGCAGAACAGATAACAACCGGCTCAATAAATTCATCAAATTCCTTTCGCGCATAAGCCTCGGTTATCGCAGTTTCGGCGTCAGTAAAAACTTCACCTTCACCTAAAACCAGAGTCCGCCAATGCTGCTCAACCCGCTCCCAACGCTGATCGCGGTCCATCCCATAAAAACGCCCACCCAGCGTTGCAATCTGACCTATACCCAGATCATTTAAAAAATTCTCCAGCCGCCGTACATAACCGAGACCGCTATCCGGTGATGTATCACGACCATCAAGAAAGGCATGGATGTAAACCTTTTTCAGACCACTATCAGCAGCAAGTCGTAAAAGTGCTTCCAAGTGATCCTGATGACTGTGCACGCCGCCGTCGGACAACAATCCTAACAGGTGCAGTGCCTGACCCGGTCGGGCAGCGACCGCAAAAGCTTGTGTAATAGCCGGATTATCAGCCAGAGAGCCATCAGCGATCGCCCGGCTGATCCGGGTTAGATCCTGGTAGACAATCCGCCCGGCCCCGATATTGGTGTGTCCAACTTCAGAATTGCCCATCTGCCCATCCGGCAGACCAACATCCAGACCACTCGCCCCCAGTTCAGTTGCCATTGGCCCCTGAAAAAGACGATCAAAAACCGGGGTTTCAGCCAGCGCAATCGCATTTCCCGGTCCCGGCTCAGTAAGCCCCCAACCATCAAGGATAACCAGGGCTACCGGCTGTATCGTTTCAGACTGCTCAGACAAAGGAACAGACCCTTTCTGAGATATCATAGCTGTTATAACTGCCACAATGCGGACAATGATATTTCCAGCCTGGAGAGAGGCGCCCGCATTCAGCACATACAAAAACCGGTTCTAAACGCTCGCTGCAACCTAAAGCCTTTTTAAAATAATCGACTGCAACTTCTAAACGATGTTCCTTGCGACAAGCCAGTTCCCCTGCCAACACATCATATAGAGGACCATCATAACCACTTTCACGCAATCTTTTAGCCGCCACTTCAGCCTCTTCAATTTTTTGATTCTCAAGGCAAAAACGGGCATAAAGCCAACGGGCCGGACGATATTCGGGGTTGCGAGAAAGTACTTTACGGTAAAACTTAAATATTTTCGTCACGCTGTTTTCAGCATCGTCTGCGGCCTGAACTTTCTCCATTTCCAACAGAAAAACCGAATTCGGCTTTTTCCAAAAACCACTCCGCAACGCACTCAAAGCATCACTCGGCTTCTCTTCCATTTCAGACTTAAGCATATAGGCCGCAATATGCTCTTTGTCATTATCAAAAACCAGCTTCAAAGAGGCCTCGGCACTCTCACGATTTCCGGCCAGCCACTGCCGCCGGGCGAGTTCGTAAGCACAATTGGCAATCCCGGCAATCGCATGCTTTTTCTCTTCCGAACCTTTAGCCTCACCTTTACTGATCTCCTGCCAAACTTCCAAGGCCTCGCGCCAGTAACCGCGACTGCCAAACTGCTCAACCAGCATTTTCATCAAAGCCCGGTTGCGCGGGTAGCGGGACTTCATAAAAAGAAGCTGGTTGGTCATCCGCAACGGGTCATCAATAACTTTGAGAGCCTGAATCCGGTACCACTGCAAACGGGGGTCTTCAGGACTATGTTTAATTGCCGCATCCAACACGGTCAAAGCCTGATCCGGCTGCCGCTCCCGTAAATGGAAACGAATCAAAGCCAGAGTCGCCTCCATATTCCCTTTATCAAGCTTTAAAACCTTATTCAGACAGGCCACAACTTTCTTGGTTTCACCTTTAAATCCGGCTTCAATACCTTCACGCAGAGTTTCCTGAGCGGCAGCTTTTCTCTTCTCTTTGAATTGACGGGCAAAATCACCAACCTGCTTTTTCAAGGCCAGCATGGAGAAAAAGATTCCACTGCCGAAGCCACCTACCGCCACAGCTATAAGCAGAAAGAACGGCATAGTGCCATCAACTTTCAAACCTTCAGTCAAAGCCACAGTTGTCTCGGTTGTGTTCATATTTACGAGATAGGCAACCCCTAAAACAACCAGTAAACCCCCGAAAAACATTAGACGGTAAATCATTAGACTACATCCATAAAGTTAAAGGTTAAATTATTGCTTAAAATCAATATCGATAAACTCTTAAAAAGTTCCGGGATGGCTAAGTAAAAATTTCGATATACAAGATGTTGTGGTCTCTCCAGACACGAGACCATACATATAGTATGTCGAGTGGCTGGAGAGCCGC
>JAOZKP010000467.1 GCA_029935295.1 bacterium
TGCATGTGGAGCTTTCAGATAACTCCTAAAACTGACTGAAACCTAACATAGACGCCGATAATAGCGACTACGCTCTGGCTGCATAGCCAGTGCCCGACCAGCTGACTTCCGCTAGGCAGGACCCGGGTATCATTTGAGTGGGATAGGATGACGGTTAGTTTCCGGCCGCCGTCCGAAATTAAATGGAAAATCGCCGACTTAAGATCCCGACCGGAGGAGCTTAAGACCGGTTAAATTAAAATCCGCCTAAACATGTAGATGCTCTGACGTAAAGGTTTTCGGACGCGAGTTCGATTCTCGCCACCTCCACCAATTAAACAACCCGTCTCTCCGGATAAAAACTCCGGGCAGACGGGTTTTCTTTTGCCTTGTATTCATATGGTTTGGGCTGTTTTGGCATCTTTACGAAAACCACTCACCAGCATTAATAACATCCAAAAACCAATGACAGCAGTCGGCAATTTGCCGTCACAAAACCCATCTTTTTTTGATATTTCACGAATTCACCTTGATTTTTTGATTAAAATCAGACATATTGTTACTACTTATTGATAAATCAGTACATCTTGTCTGGGGTAAAATGAAAAAAAATCCTGAGAATATTTTCCGCTCATGCGGCGGCCAGCTGCGCATGAGTGAAGCACTTGAGCGAGGAATCACCCGCTATATGCTCTACTCTCTCAGAGACAAAGGAATTATAGAGCAGATCAGCAGAGGTATCTACCGGCTGGCGGATCTTCCGCCTATAAGCAATCCGGATCTGGTAACTGTCAGTCTGCGTTTTCCCAATGCGGTTATCTGTCTTATATCAGCACTGGCTTTTCATGAAATCACCACACAGATAGCGCATGACGTTTTTGTTGCTGTTCCAAAGGCATCACGACGGCCGAAACTGGATTATCCGCCACTGCTCGTCCATCGCTTCTCTGAACAGGCATACCGCTCAGGAATAGAAGAGCATCAAATTGATGGCGTTAATGTAAAAATTTACAATCCGGAAAAAACTCTGGCGGACTGTTTTAAGTTCCGCAATAAAATCGGCATGGATATCACGCTGGAGGCACTGAAGCTTTACAGAACACGCATGAAGTTTAATCATAAAAAGCTTCTTGAGTATGCAAAGATCTGCCGGGTTGACAAAGTGATGCTTCCATACCTGGAGGCGATTCTATGAAATCAACTCAAAATATCTCTGCCTCTATAAGGCAACGACTTCTTAATCGATCAAAGACTGATAAAAGGCCTTTTAACGAACTTCTCCAATATTATGCAATGGAACGCTTCCTCTACCGGCTATCCAAATCCAGCCATGCCGGTCATTATATTTTGAAAGGTGCTTTGATGCTGAGGGTGTGGCGTTCACCGGAATTCAGAGCGACAATGGATATTGATATGCTTGCTCGAACCAGTAATGAAGAAACCAATATAGCGGCTCAAATCCGGGACATCATTGCCCTTGATGTTGATTCGGATGGACTCATATTTGACCCTGATTCAATTCAGACAGAACAGATAACAGAAGATGCTGACTATAAAGGAATCAGAATAAGGTTTCGCGGTCTATTAGGTACCGCCCGAATTAACTTGCAAATTGACATAGCTTTCGGAGACATCGTTTATCCTGAACCTGAAAAAGCCGATCTCCCAACCATGCTGGACTCACCAGCTCCCAGACTTCTTTGTTATAGCCGGGAGAGCGCCATTGCCGAGAAATTCGAAGCCATGGTGAAGCTTGGGTTACTGAACAGCAGAATGAAAGACTTTTATGATATCTGGCTTTTATCACGACAGTTCCATTTTGAACAAGCAACCCTGGCGGAAGCAATCAGATTAACCTTTGAACAGCGGGGAGCAGTATTACCATCGGATATTGATGCATTCAGTGAAACCTTTATTGATGCAAAGCAAAATCAATGGACGGCCTTTTACAAACGGCTCAAACAGGACCATATCCCAGCATCTTTTCGAGATATTGTTACAGAAATTGAATCCTTTCTGGTCCCGACAGTTTCATCTCTCTTCCAGGAAGCACCAACTATTACATCTTGGAGGCCTGCCGGCCCCTGGTCATAAATTTTTTGGCAAAACCTCACGTAAAGGTTTTCGGACGCGAGTTCGATTCTCGCCACCTCCACCAACTGCTATTCCGGCCAACAGCTATTCCAGCTAGTTCCCGGATGTTCCAAAAACCCGTTG
>JAOZKP010000138.1 GCA_029935295.1 bacterium
GCGATAAAAAGTGAATTGGTTGCAAAAAAATGATCCATAAGGTAGAAAACAAATTTGGTTAGGCTCGGATTTGTAGAAATTAAAAAAAGTTGGGAGCTATGGCAAAGATTATTTTAGCCTGCAGTCAGAAACCGTTAGCGGCTTTTATTGAAACTGCACTTGCGGAATTTGATGTGGATTGTCGAAATGTTGTTGATACTGCCGCCCTGACGGTAATGATAGATGTTCTGCAGCCGGATGTTATTCTGCTCAATTCCGGTTTTCCAACCCCAGATGAAAATGCGGCTCTGTTGGCAGAACTTCAGGCGGGTGCGCAGGCCCCGGTTCTTTCTATCTGTGAGCCGACCGAAATTATTCTGGCAGATGATGGCGGTGAAAAACAGCCGGCGCCGCCTGGTGTTTTAATACTGCCTTTTGGTAAAGATGATCTGCTGCAAAAGATTGAAAAAATTACTGGCCTTACATTAGTAAAAAAGAGTGACCTGGAGCCGGCTGTTGAAAAAGCTGTAGCCGCATCTGTAGAAGATTTGTTCGACGTAGATTTACAACCGGAAGAGTCCGAAGAGAAGGATGAAGCTATGGGAAAAGTTGAAGCTGAAACTGTCAAAACCTTTGAACTGACTGAGATTGTCGAAGAGGGTTTGCCGCTTGATGAACTTCCTGACAGTGCTGCTGGCGGGAGTTTGTTGACTGAACCTGGCGAACTTGCAGCAGAAGTCGGTTTTGTGGAAGAAGAGGTTAGTGAGAAGAAAGTTAGTTCAATTGCAGTAGATGCTGCCGATTTGGATCTTGATGATTTTAGTGACAGTCTTGATGATTTAGAGTCTGATTTTCAGGAGACGTTACCTCCGGAATCCGGAGCCGTTGCGGCGGCCGGTGAAAATGAGGACACAATTTTGCCGGAAACTGCACTGCCGTCTGAAGTTGTTGTTGGGAATGAAGGGGCGATTTTAGAAGAGACTGCTGTCGTTGCTTTAGAGAGCGAGTTTGAATTGCCGACGGTCGAAACCGATATGAAAAGTCCGGAAAAACAACCGGAACCAGTTGTCGGTGATCTTGATGATTTGCTGGATGACGATGATTTTACTGAGGTTGAGATCCTGGAAGCTGAAGATCCGGTGCTGGCTGGCTTGAAGAGTGCCGGATTAACCCCGGAAGTAGAAGTCCCGGCAGTTGAGAGCGAACCGGTAGATACTGAAAAAGATGACAACTTGGCCGATGATGATTTAGATGATTTAAATGACTATGAAGATCTTTTAGATGGAGTGGCGGCGGTTAGAGATGACTCTGATGAGGATTCTCTTGCCGGAGAAGCGGCTGTTTCTGATGCAGAAGTTCAATCAAACGCAGACTCTGCGGCTGAATTTGTGGAAATGCCGCGGCCGGAAGAGGTGTCGCCTCCGGAGTTAACTCTGATAGTTGCGTCGCCCGGTGTTGCAGATAATGATACTGTTATACAGGATGCTGAACCAGAAATTGAGTTGCCGGAGGATTACATCGAAGACGAAGATTTAATGTCAGAAAATGTTGATGCCGGGCCGAAGATCGAATCTCAATCTGAATTTCAGACTCCTGTGCCCCCGGTGCAAGTGACTGCTGCCCCATCTTCGGCAGAACCCCGGGTGTTCACTGAGCCGCAGTCGCTGGATTTTTCACAGCAGATTGAAGGTATGACGCAGGAGTGGAGTAAGCAGCTTTTACAGACTACTTATGCGAGTATGGATAAAATGATTAAGGCGATTGGAGATCTGGCGCCGACCATTGTCAATCAGGTCGCCCGGGAAGTCATTCCGCCGCTGGCGGAAAAAGTTATTAAAGCTGAAATTGCCCGCCTGGAAGAGCAGCTGAAACTGGAAGAGGGTGAGGAAGAGTCTGATAGTTGACAAAATTTATAGAAGTTCCGGTTCCGCCGGATTGGGTAGTACAATAATTACAAAGAAAGAGAATAGTGATAAAAGAATATGGCAAACTTAAATAACCAACTTGAAAAAAATTACGACCCCCTTAAAATAGAAGCTAAATGGTATAAATTCTGGGAAGAAAAAAAATGTTTTGCCGCTGATCCCGAAGCTGAAGGTGAGCCTTTTTCAATGGTCATCCCGCCGCCGAATGTTACTGGCGTACTGCATATGGGGCATGCTTTAAATAATCTGCTGCAGGATATTCTCGCCCGCTACCAGCGGCAGCAGGGACGCAATGTTCTGTGGATGCCGGGTACTGATCACGCCGGGATAGCGACCCAGAATGTGGTCGAGAAACAGCTCGCCGCTGAAGGTTTGGGGCGGCATGATGTTGGGCGTGAGAAGTTTATTGAGAAAGTCTGGCAGTGGCGGGAGGAGTCGGGCGGCACGATTATCAATCAGCTCAAACGTTTAGGCTCATCCTGTGACTGGAGCCGGGAACGTTTTACGATGGATGAAGGGCTTTCGAAGGCCGTGCGTGAGGTTTTTGTTTCCCTTTATGAGAAAGGCCTGATTTATCAGGGTGACTATATCATTAATTGGTGTCCGCGCTGTCATACGGCGCTTTCCGATTTGGAAGTTGAGTTTGAAGAGCATAATGACGGCAAACTTTGGGATCTTGAGTATCCTTTAGCCGATGGCTCTGGCTCGATCATTGTTTCAACGACACGGCCGGAAACCATGCTTGGTGATACGGCGGTAGCGGTTAACGGTAGCGATGAGCGTTATCGGGAGATGATCGGCAAAGAGGTGCTTCTGCCGCTGATGAATCGTAAGATTCCGATTGTTGCCGATGACTATGTTGACAGTGAATTCGGCTCTGGCGCGGTCAAGATTACACCGGCTCACGATGCCAATGACTTTGAAGTCGGTCTGCGCCATAAGCTTGAGATTATCAAGGTTATGGATGAAGCGGGACTGATGAATGATAACGCCGGGGTTTACGCCGGTCTGACCCGGGAAGCCTGCCGCGAGCAGGTGATTAAAGATCTGGCTGAGCTTGATCTGCTGCCGGCAATTAAAGATTATCAGCATAATGTCGGTCACTGTTACCGTTGCCAGACCATAATTGAGCCCTATCTCTCAAATCAGTGGTTTGTCAAGATTAAGCCGCTGGCAGAGCGGGCTCTGGCCGCGGTAAAAGAGGGTGATACCAAAATTATTCCCCAGAACTGGGAGAAGACCTATTTTAACTGGATGGAGAATATTCGCGATTGGTGCGTCTCGCGCCAGATCTGGTGGGGCCATCGTATTCCCGCCTGGTATTGCGAGGATTGCGGCAAGATGATCGTTGCCCGGGAAGATCCGGATGCCTGTCCGGAATGTTCCGGTACTAATCTGCGTCAGGAGACCGATGTTCTTGATACCTGGTTTTCATCCGGCCTCTGGCCCTTTTCGACTATGGGCTGGCCGGAATCGACCGCTACTTTAAAGAAATATTATCCTACTTCAGTTCTGGTTACCGGTTTTGATATCCTCTTTTTCTGGGTCGCCCGGATGATGATGATGGGGCTTGAATGTATGGATGAGGTTCCGTTCAAGGATGTCTATATCCATGCCCTGGTTCGCGATGAACATGGTCAGAAGATGAGTAAGTCGAAGGGTAATGTCATCGATCCTCTGATAATTATCGATAAGTACGGGGCCGATGCCCTTAGGTTTACGTTGGCGGCTTTTGCAGCCCAGGGGCGGGATGTCAGCCTCTCGGAAGCGCGGATCAGCGGCTACCGCAACTTTGTCAATAAACTCTGGAATGCGGCTCGTTTCACATTGATGAATATTGAGGATTTTGACCCAGAGACGCAAATTGCCGGGCGGGAGCTTTCGCTGTCTGAGCGTTGGATCAGACACCGCCTGAACCGGACAACCGCAGAAGTAGTTGCGGCCCTGGATGAGTATCGTTTCAATGATGCTGCCCAGGCGCTTTACCAATTTACCTGGCATGAGTTTTGTGATTGGTATCTGGAACTTACCAAACCTGATCTTTTTCAGAGTGAAGATTTGATTCGGAAAACGACGGCCCAGACCGTACTCTATCAGACTTTGGAACAGGTTTTAAGGCTCCTGCATCCAATTATGCCGTTTGTTTGTGAAGAGATCTGGCAGACTCTGCCGCATACGGCGGCAATGCCGGAGAGTATTATGCAGACCGCTTTTCCGGCAGCTGATGTCGAAGTGGAAGATTTTCCGGCAGCGGCTGATATGGATCAGGTTATGGCAGTAATCACAGCGGTTAGAAATATTCGCGGCGAGATGAATCTCTCGCCGGGTCAGCGTCTGGAAGCGGTGGTAACCGGGCCGGATGCCGTCGCCATTGCAGCTCTGCAAAAGAGTACCGCCGCAATCATCAATATTGCCCGTTTGACATCCTTAACTATCGATTCCGCAGCCCAGCGGCCGCCGCAGTCAGCTGCCGGGCTGGCTGCAGGTTTTGAGATCTTCGTTCCGCTTAAAGGCTTGGTCGATTTTGCCCAGGAGAGTGCCCGCCTGGCAAAAGAGCTTAAAAAAACCGAGAAAGAATTTTCCGGAGTTAACAATAAACTCAGCAATGAAAAATTTCTTGCCAAAGCTCCGCCGCAGATTATTGAGAAAGAGCAGGGTAAACATCAGGAACTCAGTCTTAAACTCGAGAAACTAAAAACCAGTATCAAGACTCTAGAGCAGGTCACCGGATCTTGACGGGAAATTAATGGCAAGCCGAACCTACCTTAAATTTTTAGCAATATCTATAGCTGCCCTTCTCCTTTTTTCAATGGCAGGCTACTTTTTTTACAGCAATGTCAGCCGTAATTTTGTTCGCGAAGTTCAGCAGGAACAAGGGGCTGTGGCGGAACGGGTGGTTGATAATATGGAGAACTATTTTGTCCGGGTTCGCCAGACGGTCAAATCAGTTCTCGATTTTACTCCCTGCCGGGTCGAAGATATAAGTGCGATTACCTCACGTCGATTCCGCCTCCTATGGGATATCTATCCCGAAATCACCCACCTTATATTTTTAAGTGCAGATGATGAGGTTTATTACACCGGCAACGACGGTGATTTTATGCCTCTGGGCCTGCCGCTGCAGGATGTCTATGAGTGGCAGTATTTTGCCGTTGATCTCTGGAGTGAAACAGAAGATACCGATTTACATCAACATCTTACTGTTTTGATGCGTTACGTTCCCGAACTTGAAAAAGTTATGCCGGTACCGATGATTATTTTTACTAAACGAGTGGTGGTCGCTGGTAAGTATGCCGGTTTGATGCTGGTTCCCTATCAACTTGATTTTCTTTTTGATAGCTGCTGCCGGAGTGTTACGGTTGATAAACGGCATGAAGTGGTGGTCGCCGACAGTCGCGGACAGGTGATTTTTTCATCGATAAAGGGCCTGCTGTTTAACGATTTTTATCCGGCTTACAGCAGTGCCGTTACGTCCGATCTGCTTTTTGACAGGGATGGACAGTTTTCACGACTGGATCGGAAACAGGTTCCGGATGTGCTGGCAGCTTTGAGTAACCGCAATCCGTTTTCCGCAACCTGGAAGTTTACGGGTAAGGACGAAAAAAGTTTGCGAAAGGTTTTTCTGGCATCATTTCGGAATATGCAGTTGATTACCTCTGACTGGACGGTAATGGTGGCAACCCCACAGCTGAAGGCTAATGAACTTGCCTGGCGACTGCTTTTGCCGATCATTCTGTTGTGTTTTCTGTCACTGCTTCTGATTGTCGCGATCTCTTTTGTTATGCTCCGGCGTCTGGATCATTTTGCCCAGGAGAGTGCTATTTATAAGGCGGGTCTGACCGCAAGTGTTGACGGAGTGGTGGTGCTTGATGTTCAGGGTCGTTATCTGTTTGTCAATCAGCCTTATTGCGAAATTTTGGGAACTTCGCCAAGTGAAATTGTCGGCACTATGTATCAGAATGATCCGGTAAATTTAACCGCTATGGGTTTACCACAGGATATCTTTGCGCATCTGGCCCTGCGCGGCCGCTGGCAGGGGGTGGTGACATACCGCAAGGTTGGTGAGAAACCGTCTTTTGAAGTGAGTCAGAATTTTTCCGAGATCTATCGTGACGGCAGTAAGGTTGGTTATATCAGCAACCTTCATGATGTCAGTGAAGAGCGGCGCCTGCAGCGTGAGGTTGCGGTCTACAGTGAATTCCTGCATAAAGAGGTGGAACGCCAGACCGAGGTTATTGTGCAGACCCAGAAAATGGAGACCGTCGGTATCCTGGCGGCCGGTTTCGCCCATGATTTTAATAACCTGCTAGCCAGTATGCACGGTAATATTGAACTGCTGGAGATGATGATTGAGAGTTCTCCGACAAAATGTTTTCGTTATATCGATAAAATTAAACAGGCATCGATGCAGGCGGCAGATCTCACCAGTCAGATTCTGTTGTTCTCACGGCGGGATATTGGTGGAACCGAGATTTTGAGCGTAGTCGAACTGGTGGAATCAGCTCTGGCATTGGTGCCGCCGGCAATCCCGGCCCTGATAGTCTGTGACTATCTCGAAGACAGCAATGATGTAAGATTGGATGTTGATCGCTCGGCATTAGTTCAGGCTTTACTTAATCTTATCCTTAATGCCGGAGAATCTTTTGCCGAGGATCAGGATGAATCCCGGATCAGTATTGTTGCCAAAGTTAAATTTGTCGATCGTTATTTAGGCCAGCGTTTTAATCTGGTTCCCGGTAAATGGTATTGCGAATTGACAATCTCAGACAACGGCAGCGGCATCCCCCCGGCAATGATGAAGCGTATCTTTGATCCGTTCTTCAGTACCAAGGAGTGGTCAACCCGGAAAGGCACCGGTTTAGGTTTGCCGATTGCTTATCGTACTATTGCTAACCATGAGGGGATTATTACGGTAAATTCAGAAGTTGGGGGCGGCAGTTCCTTTGTGGTCTACCTGCCGATCGCCAGCGGTGTGAAAAGAGAGGCTCCGGCGGAACTGGTCGAAGAAGTTGCACATGACCTCAACTCAAAGAGAATTTTGGTGGTTGAGGATGAAGCCCTTTTAAGTGATAGTGTCAAGGTTCTGCTTGAACTGCGCGGGGCCCGGGTCGAGACTGCCGCTAACGGTCGCGAGGCCTTGAAAGTGTTGTCGAACTCAGTGATTGACCTGATTATTCTTGACCTGATTATGCCGGAGATGAACGGCGAGGATTTTCTGACCGAAATGGAGCGTTTACAGATTAAAATTCCAGTTATCGTAATGACCGGAACCGTCAATGAAGGTTTTCGCGTCTGTAAGCTCTTTCCCGTGGTTCTGGAAGTTCTGGAAAAGCCATTTTCCCAGAAAAAACTCCTGCAACTCTGCAGCGAATTATCTGGTTAAAAGTAGAGGAAGCAACAACCCCAATCGAGATGGCGCGGACAGGCACTGGGGTCAGGCTTGACTTATGGGTATTATGTCAGTAGTTTGTTAGCTGCTTCAATAACC
>JAOZKP010000468.1 GCA_029935295.1 bacterium
TGACAATTTCAGCATATTGATGGCGACTCCAGGCCAGAGTCATGACAAAAAAGTGAGTGGAAATAATTTCCCCAGTTTTGGCGTCTATGATTTCCGGCCCTTTGCCGAAATCGACTTGCGCTGCTTCTCCGGGATCAAAGTCGAGTATTACGGTTGCATCTGGAGGGGTACTGTTTTTAAGTTCTTTAACAAATCTTTTGACTGATGAATAGCTGCCTTTATAGCTGTGTTTTTCTTGTAGAGCCCGGAGAATTACCGTGCCAGAAACACCATCTTTCAGCCATTTTTCAACATCTTCCTTGTATGGCAAGACGGTAGATTCGTGAACTTGAGAGGATGTTTGTGGTTTTAAGACGTGATTTAAATCATTGTCCTCAGGGAGAGTAATACTGGGATCCAGCCAGTCATGTTTAATGGCCAGAGCTCTGAGTTTAGCCGCTTTCTTGCGGCCCATCAGGCCTGCATTATCTATGGCACGATCTGATTCCCCCAGTCTCATGCGGGAAATAATTTGACGATATTCATACATTTCGAACCTCCTGTTACCCATGGGTGCTTCTCCTTGAATATTCCTAATTGAAAATTCAGGGATCATACACAATATTGGAAGAGATCCGAAACCTCGAAATTTTGTAAGTGGCTCCTTTAAGGTGAACTTCAGGTGGCGCCATTAGCCCGACCCTAAGGTGGGGCCATTAAGCCGACCCCGGAATGGCGCCATATGGGCGACCGTTAACACGGATGTAAGTTCAACCCCCATTCCATTGAAAGCAATGACTAAATCTATATGTGTAGATGAAAATAATTCAATTAATTTTTGTGAAGAACCTTCTTGTGTTAAATCAAAGAGTATTACATTATGCCCTTTTCTCCTGAAAGGTTCAGTAAGTTGTTTGGCAAATAAATTAAATGCCGCATATTGCGATTGTCCCATGTAGATTAAGATATTCAATTGAACTCTATTCATAATATGTGATTCTAACTCAATTTATAAGACAGTAGCCAAAGCGTTATTTTTGTTTTAAGTTGAGGCACTTTCGTCCAGTTTTTCAAGAGCCAGGCTGGCATCAATATTCCCTGGTTCTATTTCTGACACGAGATTGAAAAAATTGCGGGCCTCTTCTGTAGAGCCTAGTGATAGGCAGAGATTGCCTATCATCATCAGGGCTTCGGTGTCTTTCGGGTTTAATTTTAGAACTTCGTGATAGTGTATCATGGCCTTTTCCGGATGGCCTTCGATGACGAAGATAAAGTCGGCGAGGTTTTTGCGAAAAGTTATATTGGCTGGAGTAAGTTGTACTGCCTTTCGATAGTGGATGCCGGCATTTTCCAGCTTTCCCAATTTATGAGAGATGACGCCTAGATCGTTATGAGCCAAGGCAAATTCGGGGAATTTTTCCAGGAACAGTAATAGTTGTTGTTCGGCTTCCTGCTCACGCTCTGGTACCAGACAACTTTTCAGAAAGTTGTATTCTTGTTCCGCATCGTGTTGAGGCTTTTGGCTGATTTTGTTCTTTTGATCACTCATGACGGTTCCTTACTTATTCCGGTGAAAGAGCTTATTTGTGCAAACATTGTGGGTTGGTTTAATGCGTAATCACAGCAAATTTTATACCTGATTTATCCGTAAAAAGCAGGTATTGTTGTATTCTACAAGTCAATTATCAGTTCGTCAATTTTAAGTAGTTTGTGGCCTTCAAAAACGGTTAAAATTTGAACTCGCTCTAGCGTTACTTTATATACAATACGATATTTTTTGGCGATAATTTCCCTTATGTCTGGATTTGAAATCTCTGGGACGCTTCGGCCGATTTTGGGGTTGAGAGCGATTGATTCGCCTTGTTTGATCAAATAATCTATGAATAGCTCAGCTCTTTCAGGGTTGTTGTTGCTGATGAATTCTTCAATCGCACCCAATTTTTCCAGGGCTTCTCGGGTCCAGACTAGAGTCATCCTGAACCTCTTAGAGTTCTTTTGTTGTTTAATTCAGCCCTTAACTCTGATGTAGTGTAGACGGAGCCCGACTCTATATCAGACAAACCTTGATTTAGAGACTTTAAGAACGATCTATTATGGGTGAGATTATCATACTCAGAGGGTGAAAGTAGCACACCGGCCGGTCTGCCGTTTTGAGTGATTATTAATGGATGGCCTGTGTTCTGGGTGTTTTTTAAGTATTTAGGCAGGCTTT
>JAOZKP010000139.1:0-4435 GCA_029935295.1 bacterium
CACGAATATCAATTTCCCCTTCTGTAAAAGTGGTCTTCCGATGAAAAATCTGAAGATCAGCAGTGAAACGGCTTTGGTAGCGAATTAAACCGGTCATATCTTCAATTTTAGAAAGTCCCCGACTTATTGACGGTTCATAATTATAGGCATAATGAGCTTCAAAACTCAGCCGTTCAGTGGTTTGATAGCTTAAATCGACCTGCCAGGTATGGCCGGAATCGGAACCGGATTCATCAAAATCAAAAAATGACATACCGCCCCGGGCCAGAACTGAAAGTTTGGAGCCGATTTGCTGTTCAATGCCGATAATGATATCGTGACGCAGAAAATCTTCGTTAATATCCTCAGGGTTGTTTACATCAGTTTGGTAATCGGTAAAGAAATAACCAGTCCAGAGTGAGGTTTTAGCCCCGAATTGTTTGACAAATTCAAGATTCACGATGTGTTGACGAAAATCATTGGGCTCATCGAAAAAAGGATCTAACGAATTGTCAATCTCGCTGTAAGTTGATTGTTCGTAGCGATAGCCTAAGGTTGAACTGAAGGTTGAACTAAAAGGCAAAGTATAGCTTGGGTTAATGGAAAAGTTATAAAGAGTGGCACGGTTGATAAATTCATTTTCATCGGCCGTACGATCACTTTCATCTATCACTACCCGGCTGATTTCGCCTTCGGTAACGATAGTAAATTTTTCATCTGGAAACAGGGTTGCCGTTACCTGCCCCCGCTGGACGTCTGAAAATGAAGTCTCATTCAGGTAGGAATTGTCCTTGAAATATACAAAATGGAGAGAATAATCGAGATCAATATCAAGATTGCGAGTCTCCCACAACATTCTAAATCCAGGCTCTACCGTGGTCAGCCAATCACTTACGACAAAGTCGGAAGGATCAAGATAAATATTATCATTATACTCTTCGCTCAAAGTAATCCTGGGAGTCAACCTGAACTGAGCTGAGGCACTGGATACAGATAGGATGAGAGTTAAAGCAAATACGATCAGGGCAAATCTTGTGAATATAGATTTATTCATGGGCCAATTCATGGTTCAGGGTTCAGGGTTCAGAGTATTAACTCTGAACTTTTTTATTGATAATAATAGTAGTCTCTCTTTTTAACGTAACTGTGGGCGTCATTGTAGACTGTGCCCAGCAACTTGGTTCCTTGCAGGGTTTGTAGAGCTTTTTGAATTTCGTGAGCTTTGGGCCGGCCTTCGCGGACAACGAAAAGAACTCCATCTACGGTTGGGGCCAGAACCTGGGCATCAGCAAAGGGTAAAACCGGCGGCGTGTCAAAGATAACGTATCTTTCAGGATAGCGGTTTTTTAATTCGTTGACAACCTCTTTCATGCGATTCGAGGAAAGAAGCTCAACCGGTTTGGATACAGTTCCGCCGGCAGGAAGAAAAACCAGTTTGCCGATACCGGTTTTTACAAGGGCCTGGCTTAAGGGAACATTATCCCGCAAACATTGTATGAGACCAACTTCCGGCTTCAGACCCAACAGCTTATGCAGTGACGGCCGGCGCAGGTCTGTATCGACTAATAAAACTGTATGGTCATAACCTTTTGCCAAAGCAATTGCCAGATTGAGGGCAGTAAGAGACTTCCCCTCTTCAGTGATGCTGCTGGAAATCAACAGGGTATTGCGAAACTCTTTTCCATGAGTTAGTTCCACGATCAGGGAACGCAACTTATTATACTCTTCAGAGGCGATGCTTTTATTATCGCCCATGGCAACCAGCATGGGATTATTAATATTTATCTGGGGCGCTTCCAAAAGTTTATCAAAGTCGGATTCAGACGAAGAATATTTGATTGGCGGCTGTTTTTCAGCCGTGACGGCAACTTCGGAGCGGGTCGGATTATGGGTTTTAACGCCCCGGGATGAAGCGGCTTTCTCCAGGGCTTGTTCGATACGGCTCATTTATTTAACCAGTTCAAAGTTTGAAAAGCAGTTCAAAGTTCGTTGAGGGTATGGTTTAAAAGTCAGTTTATAGTGTGTTTATTAGAGTATGGAGTTTCTGGGTCAGGTTCAGGTTTAGGGCTTCGGAGGCAAAAAGAATCATGAAGCTGGCATAGTAGAGAGCTGTTACTGCGTAGGTTAAGAGATCTCTTCTCCGGTATTTGGTGTTAGGAAGGCCATTATCGATTGTCGGGATGATGGCGATCAGTTCAACGCCTGCGGCTTCGAGTTGTTGGGGATTCTTAATTGAGGTATCGAGTAAGTCAAGAAGAAAGATCACACCAAAACCGCAACCGAATCCGGCCGCGAGAGCCAGCATAAGCATTCTTATCATATTCGGCGATACCGGAACTTCGGGAAAAAGCGCAGGATCAACAATCCGAAAGGTTGCGGCCTTATCACTTATTTCCATCTGTTTGGAAACCTCGGACTGGCCCATACGGGCTAAGAGTTCCTGGTAAATCTGTTTATTTGAATCCCGTTCCTGCACCAGAACACCCAGGGTTTTACGATTCTCAGGCACATCCCGCAGGCTGGCTTCCCGCTCTTCAATTCTTTTCTCCAGATTTACTTTCCGCGCCTGAAGCGAACTCGCCTCAACTTCAGCTTCGAAGATCTGCTGCTGCACCTGCTGATAGAGCGGATTAAGCGAACTCATGCTGGTGATTTTTGACTTGGGAGAATCCTCACCGGCTTTGATATTCTTCTTAAGCTCCTCAATTTGGGCTTTCAGACGAATTACCTCAGGGTAATTCTCCGTATAGTTCATGAGCAGCCCCGCCAGTTTTCTTTCAAGATCAACCAGGCCGTTAGAGCCGGTGGCTCCGGTAAAGATATCAACGGTGGGGCTTATTGTCTTTAACTGGGACCGGAGACGTTTGGTCCGAGCCTTGAGGGCATCAAGGGTAAGCTGAATATTCTCGATCTCTTCATTGTACTGTCTAATTCCGGCAATAGCTGCGGCTTCATCAAGAGACAAATAAACGCCCTTCTGCTTACGGAATTCAATTATCGCATCTTCTGATTTATCAAGCTTGGTCTTAAAAAGGTCAATCTGCTCTTGAAGAAACCGGTTGGCACCGTAGGTTTCATCACGCTTTGACGAAATATTCTCTTCAACATATTTGCCAACCAAGGTGTTGATGTAGTTCTGGACAAATTCGGGATCATTACCAATAAGTGAAATTGTGAAAAATCCCTGTTTTTCGCGCAGGTTAATGAGGGTTCTTTTTCTTAAATTAGAAATATATTTCTGCTGTTCAGATTTGCTTTTGGTGAAGATTTCAGAGTCCATCTCCATCAAAACTTTAGCAATAAGTTCGCGACTGCTTAAAGCAAATTTAAGCACCCGAATACGGTGTTCCATATCCGGGGTTACCGCAAGCCCTTTCACCAAAGTGTTAATGACACTCTCTTCAATGAAAACCGTGCTGTCAGCCTGATATTTTTTGGGAAGAGAATAGGCAAAGCCGGTAACCAGAGTGGTAACCAGCATAGCTATCCCAAGAAAAGTATAGCGTTTTTGGTAAATCAGATTGAGGTAACGAAAAATTTCGCTAAGTCCGGATTGATTATTCATTTAATAAAAAACAGTCCAAAGTCCAAAGTTCAGGGTTCAGGGTTCAAAGTTCAAGGTTTGTTTTTTTAATAACAGTTCAGAGCCGAAAGTTCAAGGTTCTGTTCAATCAAGGGCGTTGTATTACAGCTCTCAACTTTGAACCTTGAACCTTGAACCTTGAACCTTGAACTGTTTTAAAACATGCTCTCTTTTACGATTACGTAGTCTCCGGGGATTACGGCGATATTTTGCTTAATGTCTTTGCCGCTTAGCAGTTTCTCAATATTTACCTGGTATTTTTTACCGTCTTGTCTGAGAATAACGACATTACTTTGTTTGGCATACTCGTCGAAACCACCGGCGGTCAGGATTACGTCCAGAACCCGCATGCCGTAATGATAAGTAATGACCTGCGGCTCATTTACTGATCCGACAACATAAATTTTATTGAGTTCATTGGAGGGTATATGGATTATGTCATTGGCTACAAGGATAACGTCCTGACTTAAATCACCTTTCATAAAAAGAGGGTAGAAATTTTTTACAAGCTTCTTTCCGTCCCGGTAGAGGTAAGAACTGATAAGATCGGTTTCACTAAGATCGCCGATCTGGCATAAAAGGCGAAAAAGGGTCATGTTGCCGGTCAGCGTGATGACTCCGGTACTTATTCCACCGCCGGAAATGTAAACTTTATTATTAGTCATCTCAGTAACGGTTATAGTTACGATTGGCTTTTTGACAAACTTACCGATCGCTTCAATCAGTTTTTCTTTAAGCTGGATTGTGGTGAGACCGGCGGCCTCAACATCACCGACGGCCGGCAGAGTTATTTTCCCATCCGGCCGCACCGGGGTCTCAATATTGAAATCCGGCGAACCCCAAACTGAAATACTAAGAACATCACCTGAGGAT
>JAOZKP010000139.1:4445-7389 GCA_029935295.1 bacterium
AAAAAGGGGATCAGGAATAGGGATAGAACAATGGTTACGATTAACGTAGATAGGATTTTTTTCATAATAAAAAGTCCACAGTTCAGGGTTCAGGGTTCAGGGTTCAATGTTCAGGGTTTTGTAGTTGATTTTAACTTTAAACTCTGAACTATTGAACTGCCTTTAACGACTGAGCTCTATTAAAAGTTTTTTGGCAGCTTCCTGTTCGGGGAAGTCGCCTTTCTCCAGGGCTTCTTTTAACAGTGGTGAAGCCTGGTCGGGTCTGTTTTTAGCTTTGTAGGCCAGAGCCATATGGTAGTTAACGGTCGGGTTGTCCGGCAACATGGCGCTGGCTTTCTTTAACAACTTAAAGGCCTGGTCAGGTCTGTCGTTCTGGAGCAGGACATAACCTAAGGTATCCATAATCTCGGGCGAATTGGGAGTTTTGCGATAGGCTTTCATAGCTAATTCAAGAGCCTTTTCCGGGTTACTGTAATTTTCAGCGTAAAGATAGGCGAGATTATTTAAGCTTGGGGCATTGCTATCGTCTTTTTCCAGAATGTCCTGATAGAGTTTCAATGCTTCGCGTTTATTCCCGGAACGGTCAGAAAGGGAAGCCAGGGCAAAAGCGGCTCGGGAGTTTTGCGGATATTTTTTCTCCATATCTTCGTAAATCTGGACCGCAAGATCATTTTTACCCATTTTCTCGTAAACATTTCCCAGACGCATTTTCAAGATTAGATCTTTCTGGCGACTGTTTTGAAGCCCGGTTTGCAGGATTTTTTCTGCGGCCGCATAATCTTTTTTGCTCAAATAGATGTCTGACAATAGAAGGTAACCGTAGCTGGCGTTGCTGTTTTTACTGATAATATCTTGAGCCAGCGCCACAGCTTTTTCGGTTTCTCCGTTTTTAAGATAAGCTTTCACAAGTAAAGGAATACCACGGCCGGGTTTGGCTTTTTCCAGGTTTTTGAGCACTGGAGCCGCATCAGCAGTTGCTCCTTTTTTTATCAGGAGCCGGGCCTTCATCTCCAGAAAAGCTGGATTATTGGGATAAATCTGCAGAGCCGTATCCAGAGTTTTGGGGGCTTCATCATATTTTTTAGCCCTGAGATAATACTGGGAAAGGGCCATGAAGCCACGCGGGTCCTCAATTTGACTGGCTTTAATAAAATATTCGAGAGCAACCTTCTCATCACCTTTAAGTTCGTACAAGGCCGCCGCAGTCAACAGGGCTTTCAGATTTTTCGGGTCAATTTTAAGAATGGACTGATACTCAGCAATGGCCTTATCATAATCGGCCTTGGATGAGTAAAAGGCGGCAATATTAAAGTAAGGGGTAAAATAGTCAGGCTTGATCTCTTTCGCTTTATTTAATACCGCTAAAGCCTCTTCCGGTTTTTTCTGTGCAAACAGAGCTGCGGCCATATAATTGTAGAGCAGAGCATCCGCAGGTTTTCCGGTTAAACCCTCCTGCATAGTGCGAACTGCAGAACTATAATTTTGCTGCCGGATATAAAAAGAACTGAGCAGCAGCCGGGTATTCATGATTTCCGGAGCGACATCCAGAGCTTTTTCCAGCTCCTCTTCAGCTTTCTTAGGGTCACCTTTTGACATGCTGAAAAGGCCTTTTTTCAAATGTGCATCAACCAGGGCCGGATTAATCTCTATGGCCCGGTCAAATTCTTCCATGGCCTCGTCGTACATACCTTTAGCCAGGTAGGCACTACCCAAAACATTATGTGCCAGGCCATTATCTTCTTTCATTTTAAGAGCTTTATGGATTTCATTGATGGCATCATCAAGGCGTTTCTGTTTCAGCAGAGTCATACCTACCATTACCCGGGCCTGGATAAAAGATGGCTTGGCATCCACCGCTTTCTGAAACTGATTGAGGGCAAGTTCCAGTTTATTGAGTTTGTAGTAGGCAAGTCCGAGAAAGTAGAATGAGGTTAAATCCTGACCAAGTTTGAGTGATGACAGCAGTTCAACTTCAGTCGCAGCGTAATTTTTCTGAAAGTAGAAAAGCAGACCTTTGAGGCGGGTACCTTCCGGTCGCGAGGGAAACCTTGCAACCAGATCAGCGGCAATTTTTTCAACCTTACTCTCTTCACCTTTGTCAAGCTGCAAAATACCGGTAAGATAGATAGCTTTAACAGCATCGGGATAGTGAGTTGTCAGTTCCTGATAGAGCTCCAGGGCCCGATCACGATTGCCTAATGCTCTTTCCAAGCCGGCCAGAAGATAGTAAGCAGCCAGATTCTTCTCGTCTCCAACCAAAATATCTTCAAGTAGCTCTCGGGCAGAGTCACTCTCATCAAGCTGCATAAGGAGCTGTGCCAGATGAAGTTTGGGAACTGGGTTTTTGAAATCAAATTGAATAGCTTTACGAAGTGATTTTTTTGCCGCGGGAAAATCTTTTTTAATGGCATAGGCCCGGCCTAAAATATCATAGGCCGTGGCATTTTCTGGATTTTTGGCTATGTAACTATTCAACTCGTCAATAGCGCGATCGGTTCGAGAAGTGCGGAGATAGAGTTCAGCTAGTTTTAGGGGTAAACCGGGATACTCCGGTGACTGGTGGGCAACCTTAGCAAACTCTTTTTCCGACTGCTCATATTTACCAACCTGAAGATAGGCATCAGCCAGATAAAAACGGGCCTTAAAATAATTTTGATCTTTCTCTAAAGCTTTTTTGAAAAAAACTATTGCCCCGCGATAATTGCCCGCCTGACTAAATTGTAGACCATCATTAAGGATCTGCTCTTTACTCTGTTTATCACAACCAGACCCTACAAACATCAATGTCAGCAGCAACAAGCCAAATAATAGTTTTCGCAAAAAATAACTCCAGGTTAAAAAAAGTTCAAGGTTCAAAGTTCAGTGTTCAGTGTTCAAGGTTGGCGGGGTGGTGAAAAAAAAGCGGCTCAAAATAATGTGAACCGCTTTTGCCTTTAGCTTTGCA
>JAOZKP010000469.1 GCA_029935295.1 bacterium
TAGTCAAAATCAACAATTTCATCGACTCTGGTTAGGGTTGGTGATCCGGACAGTGCCGTGTTGTTGAAATATTGGCCTTGGAGGCCGGGTAATCCATTCGGTGCCACCAGGGCAATTGATGGTAACGTTGTATAAACATTCACATATTCACGGTGGGTATAGATCCACCAGAGCCCATCATCGATGGCCTTGTTGATCTCCACATCCTGGGTCTTTTCCTTGATGAGAATACGGTATTCATCATTCGACATCTCACCGGAGGCATCCGTCACATGCAGGCGGGCTATAATCAGGGTGCCCGGGGGGTCGCTGTAGGTGTGGGTTATAGAGAGGTTGTCGGGGTCGGTTATTGGAGCAGGGGCGGACTGGCCTCCATCGCCGAATTTCCAGTAATATGTCCCTCCTACGAGATCGCCGTCGACATCCTTTGCTATACCTTTGAGGGTCGTGGGCTTCCCTGGCCAGGTTTCATGGGGAACCAGGAGGTCGGTCGGCAATTGCGGCACGCAGACGACCCGCGGCTCCGCCGCCTCGGCGGCGGCCGGCCCGAGCAGGGCCAGAAAATCGATGACTTTTTCCAGTTTCTGAGACTGGCATTGCCAACTGATATCGAGATAATAAGCCTGGCTCAGCTGCCAAAAAGGCAGGCCCTGAATGACCATCAGGAAGATCATGATTTTCGCCAATACCCGGCGAAAAGACGGCTGCCGATAACTTGAGACGGGAGAGTGGGTTACAACGCTGTCGGCGGCTATTTCCTCTGATTTCATGGGGCACCTCGTCTTGTAGAATCAGGATGATAATGGTTATGGAAAGGTGGGTGTCCAGCGAAACAAAAAAAGAGCGTACTGATTCACAGGTTCAGTACGCTCTTTTACAAGAATCTAAACGTCCGGTGTCCCACTTCCACCCGAGGCGAAAGCAGTGAACATTTTTTGGTAAAGACATGATTACCCACCATGCCGGAACAGCATGCAATCGGGCCTTCGGCATGGGCCCGGCTGTTTACAGTAAGCCTTCGGTATTCCCCTCTGGTAAAAATCGGTCAGGGTGCAGGGTGAGATCCCATTATTTTTTGGCCTTTTCAGACCTTCTTTCGACTTGATTTCCTTCTCTGAATCCCCAAAAGTCCGGCCAGACCAAGACCCATAAGAAAGAGTGTTGACGGTTCAGGAATCACCGGGTTAGGAGGATCAGAAGTACCACCATCATTAATCTCAAGGGTGGTGGAGAAATAGATGCTGGCTCCGCTGTCTGGATCCGTTTGCGAAAGATAAAAGCCCAAATCTGGGGCAGTTTCACTCAAAATCAGATTGATCTTGGCGTACTCATTTTTACCCAGACCCAGGAAGCCGAAATCCCAGCCCATGGCCATGGAGACGTCGTCATTTGAACCCACAGGAACGGAGTTGGCATTAACCAGGATCCCGTTAATGACATTCCCGTAGATATTCCCCCCCGTCGGCTCATCAATCTCCCAGGACTGGCCGACAACGGGTGAGCCGTTTACACCGCCAAATTCATTAAAAAAAGTATTGTCGAGTTCATCAATCTCATGATCAAAAAGGGCGATGAAACTGTGATCTTCCGGACCTTTCGCGACGGCTGAGGTCCATTCCAGGGTACCAAGGCCAGTTCCGAGCCCAGTTGAATCGTCAAAATCAAAAGCACTGTGGACAAGACCGTCAATATCATCAAGGTTGCTCCCAGACCAGTAATTGTAGTAATCCCCATCCACATTAAACGCCCAGTCGTAAAGACCAACCGTTGCAGCATGGGCGGGCAGTACACCGAAAGTAAAAAATGCCAGAATTAGAACTATGCTATATAATCTTCCTTTTTTCTTCATTGCCTTCCTCCATCTATGCGTTTGTAACCCTTTGGGTGCATGATTTCTTTGTGGCGGTCTCCTCCTCCAGATTCCCCCACACTATCAAGTACGCCAATTAAACCGGTTATTGTTCAAATAACTACTCAACTTTTTTACACTGTATCACTGTATAAGCAATACCGCAAAATTTATACCATAATATAAAATGATTTATTATCAATTACTTACATAATTGAAACCGGTTAATTTGGAGGATGTGTAAAGATTGTCGACATAGAGTTAATATCCTGCAATCTAAACCACTGTAATATATGAATGTGGCAAGGGTCGTACTTGCCGGCAAAACCGGGATCGGG
>JAOZKP010000470.1 GCA_029935295.1 bacterium
ATTTCTTTTAGTCATTATAATATTAATATGTTATGGCTATCTTCCGGCAACGAATGTCCTGGTTAATGTCCGCTTCTAGATATCGATATATCACTAATATTTATGAAAGTAAAGGGGGAGGGGACGTCGTTGCTTTATTGCTTTAGCGTTTTTTGACAGGATTAACAGGATAAGGGCGGATAAACACCCTGTAATATTTAGAGCATCAAAAGGGAAAAAATTGGCAGGGAAATCTACTGGAGGTTTTTATAAACATTTTTTCTGTGGCCTACTTTTACCACCAATACGACCATTCTATCATCGTGGATTTCGTAGATTATTCGGTAGTCACCAGTTCGTACTTTATGAAAAGAGTTATTCCCTTTCATCTTGGTTGTATTAAGGTCTGGTAGATTACTGCCAAGTGCTTCGATTTTCTTCTTGATTTTCACCAAATCATGTTTGGGGAATCGTTTTAATCCTTTCAGCACAGCAGGTCTGAATTCTACAGAATATCGCAAAGATTAGACCCCCAATTGTTTCCAAACTTCTAGCGAAGAAATATTTTTTCCTGGATCCGCAAGAGCTTTCTTGGCATCTTCAATATCAAGATGGTCTTCGATATCCTTGAGAAGTTCGAGCTCATCCATCGTGACCAACGCGGCAATTTTTTGCCCCCTACGTGTCAAGACAATGGATTCTTTACCATATGCAACTTTATTTACAATCTCAGCAAAGTTTTTTCTGGCATCTGCGGTAGAAATAGTAGTAGTCATGTGGATACCTCATTTGTTTATTTTATGTACTAAATGTACAACATCTATTTATTGGTGTCAAACATTAACCCATGTTTGACAAGATTTCAGTAAAAAAAGAAATCAGAGATTTAGGATTTAGGGGACGTTGTTGCTTTATTACTTTAGTGGTTTTTTGGGGATTGGTTTGGGGTTTACGATTTAGGGTTTTGCCACAGACTCACACGGACAAAGGCGGACAAGGTCAAAACCAGAGAATGATTGTAAACTTTTCTGATTTCAAGTTTTACGTCTGTCCCTGTCAGTGTAAGTCTGTGTGGGTCTGTGGCAAAAAAGTTTCTGTTTTCGTTATTCCATTCCTTGGGAAAAAAGTCGCAGGGCTTTGCGGAGATGGCCTGGTCGGATGCGGCGCAGCTTTGCCCAGCGCAAGTTGGAGAGGATGGGTTTGAGGGTGCGGACTCGGAATGTTTCTCGTTGATAGCGGGATGGGGTTACGCCTTGAGCCAGTAAATGGTTGACTTTTTGCAGGCAGCGATCTCCCCAGCCTGACTTTTCAATGATGATGGTTGTTCCATCATCAAAAACCGGGATCTGTTGAACGTTATGGATGCCGGTTTTGTCGAGTTCCGCAAGAAGGATGCAGCCGGTTCGTTCGAAACGGTTCCAGGTGAGAAAATCCCCGTTGTTCCAGTAGACATGGTTGGCGAAAAAGTTGCCTAATGAGTAGGCGATGGTGGCTTCCTGATAGTTTTCCATTCCCTGAAGGACGTGGGGGTGATGTCCCAGGATCAGCGAGGCCCCGGAATCCACCAGGGCATGAGCCTGTTTAATATGTTGCGGGGATGGGAAACGAAAACGCTCATCCCCCCAGTGGGGGGAGATAATGATGTGATCCACTTGCGTGCGCAGGGTGTTGATCTGGCGGCAGAGTTGGTCAAGTTCGAATGGTGCAACGCCGCTGGTTGATTTTTGGGCGAAATGGTTCATGCCACTTGAGGCATCTACTACCCCGAGAATGGCAACGGTTACCTCATTAGCTTTTATTATTAGCGGTTTATGGGCTTGGTCATGGTTGAATCCGGCTCCGCACCATTTGATGTTTAGAGTGGATAGAATGTCGATCATATGTTGGAACCCTTCATCAAATGAATCGAAGGTGTGGTTGTTGCCCAGGGTGACCACGTTGATACCCGCATCTTGGAGGGTGCGAACCTGGGCTTCGGTGGTGAAGACGCGCGGCTCAGTGGAAACCATTTTACTGCCGGGCAGAATACATTCGAGGTTGGCCAGGACAATGTCGCAGGATTTGAAGAGGTTTCGGATCTCTTCTGAAAGAGCTTCAAGCCCGCGGCCCGGGGTTTTTGCGCCGGTTTTGGTGGTCAGGAGCAGGTCACCGATGGCGGCCAGACGGAGGGGCTGTGAAGGAGTTGGTTTATTCATAGGAGGTCGGT
>JAOZKP010000140.1 GCA_029935295.1 bacterium
AATTGCAAGTTAAAAGTACAATCGTCATACTCTGCAAGTACTGTTTTAGAGGTTTCAATTTATGGCTCTCTGTGCTACAAAATGACTCTTTTGAATAATCTTTTTTTAGAGAGTGGTAGATTTGTGGGCACTGAAAAAACGCGTCATCCAGACAGCATGAGTGATCAGGACATTCGGCGGGTGGTCTGCCAGGTTATCATGGAGTGGGAAGAGCAGCCGCAGGCGGTTGCGCCGCTACTTGAGAGATCATTAAACAGCGAACCTGCATGTAATCAGGTGCAAAGGGCATTGGCGACCAATCTTACCTCCGGTGTAATTCGCTGGCAGCGGCGGCTTGACCACTATATTGACAGACTTTTGACCAAGCGCAAAATGGTTCAGCCTGAGGTGAGGAATATTTTGCGTCTGGCTCTTTTTGAACTGGAATTTCCAAATGAAAAATCACGCCCGGAATATGCTGTGGTTTCACAGGCAGTTAATCTGACAAAAATCATAGCTCCGGGCCGGGATGGTTTTGTCAATGGCATTTTGCGCTCGTTTCTTAGGCATGACCCTGCCGATCTCCTGCCCGAAGATAACAACAAACCGAGAAATCTCGCGATTCGCTACTCACTGCCGGTCTGGCTGGTAAAAAAGTGGCAGGCCGACTGCGGCCCGACTGCGGCAAATTTACTCTGCCACAAAGCCAATCAGTTTCAGGGCACCACTTTTCGCAGCAACCAAATGAAAATTTCCCGGAAAGAGTTTCTTGAGAGCTTTGCCGACGAAAACGATTCCGAAATAAAACTTGAAAAAGGGATGTTTTCCGAAAACGCCTTCAGTTCTATGCAAGCCGCGCCTCTGCTTAATTCCAAGTGGTTTCATGAGGGTTTTATCAGCGTTCAGGACGAGGGCGCCCAGCTTATCGCTGAGCTTCTGAATCCGCAGCCGGGCGAAATCATTCTCGATGCCTGCGCCGCTCCCGGTGGTAAAAGTGCATATATGGCCGAACTCAGCAATGACCAGGCAACAATTATTGCCGCCGATTCAGAACCCGAACGTCTTTTACGCATTTCCGAGACCCGTGCCCGGTTGGAACTCAATTCAATAAAACCGGTCTGTACTGATTTAACAAAAGCGCTGCCGCCGGAGTTGCCGCAGGCTTATGATGCAATCCTGGTTGATGTCCCCTGTTCCGGACTTGGCGTTATTCGGCGGCGGGCTGATCTGCGCTGGCGCAAAAGCCTTAAGGAAAGCACTGAGCTTGCCACAATTCAATTGCAAATCCTGACAAACTGTTCTAAATACCTGAAAATCGGGGGCCGAATTATTTACGCCACCTGCACAACCTGCCGCAATGAAAACCAGGATGTGGTTGCCGAGTTCCTTGCACGAAACCGGAATTTCAGAATTATACCCCAGACCGAAATTGAACCTGAACGGTTACAGAAACTTATTAATTGTGATAATTTTTTAGAGACCAGCTTTATTGAGGGAGCGCAGATGGACGGTTTTTTTGCCGCCCTGATAACCCGCACAAGCTGACAAGATAAAAAAGGAAAACGCTATGAGAATGATTGCCCCATCTATATTATCCGCAGATTTCAGTCGTTTAGGAGAAGAGATCAGAGCCCTTGACCAAGCCGGCGCCGACCTGATTCATATCGATGTAATGGACGGCCACTTCGTACCAAACCTGACGATCGGACCCGGGGTAGTAAAAGCCCTGCGCCCGCACACGAAACTGCTGTTTGACGTTCATCTTATGATTTCTGAGCCGGAACGCTATATTGATGCGTTTGCCGATGCCGGGGCCGATATCATCACGGTACACCAGGAGTCCGGCGCCCACCTCCACCGCTTGATCCAGATGATTAAAGCCCACAATATCAAAGCCGGAGTTTCACTCAACCCGGCCACCCCGGCAATCATGCTTGAAGATATTATCAGTGAAATCGACCTGGTTTTAGTTATGACGGTAAATCCGGGTTTCGGCGGCCAGGCGATGATCCCCGCAGCCCTGAAAAAGATCAACCGCATCAAGGAATTTGCCGGAGTGCGCGAACGCGCTCTTTTGATTGAGGTTGACGGTGGCATTAAAGCGGAAACGATTGCCGCAGCGGAAGCTGCCGGGGTTGATATATTTGTTGCCGGTTCCGCAGTTTTCAAATCAGATAATTATGCCGACAATATTGAGGAATTAAAAAAGGCCGGGGCTTAATAGCTCCCGACCTTTTTTAGAAAATCAGTAATTTTCTGATATCAATCGACTACACCATCAACTCTCGAGAAAGCCGCGCAGTTTCCGACTGCGTGTCGGATGGCGCAATTTCCGCAGGGCTTTAGCTTCAATCTGGCGAATCCGCTCACGGGTTACGTCAAAGTCCTGACCGACCTCTTCGAGAGTATGGTCACAACGCTCACCAATCCCGAAACGAAGCCGCAAGACCTTCTCTTCACGATCTGTCAAACTCCGAAGAACCTGCTGTGTCTGGCCGGCGAGATCGCCTTTCACCACTGAATCGAGCGGATTAACCGCCTTTTTATCCTCAATAAAATCACCCAGATGGCTATCTTCTTCCTCACCAATCGGGGTCTCTAAGGAGATCGGCTCTTTCGCAATTTTCAAAACTTTTTTGACCTTATCCAAAGCGATATCCATCCGTTCGGCAATCTCTTCCGGGGTCGGTTCGCGGCCGAGTTCCTGGAGCAGAACCCTGGAGGTACGAATCAGTTTATTGATCGTTTCAATCATATGCACCGGAATCCGGATCGTCCGGGCCTGATCGGCAATCGCCCGGGTTATCGCCTGACGAATCCACCAGGTCGCATAGGTACTGAATTTATATCCACGCTGATATTCAAATTTGTCAACCGCCTTCATCAGGCCGATATTACCCTCCTGAATCAGATCCAGAAACTGGAGGCCGCGATTGGTATATTTTTTGGCAATGCTGACAACCAAACGCAGATTCGCTTTGATCAACTGATTTTTAGCGGTTTCCGCCTTGCGCTCACCGATTGAAATCTGCTGATCAACCCGTTTGAGACTGGAAAGCCCGAGACCGGTGTCATCGCTGATTGTTTTTAATTTTGTCGTCAGATTATCGACCCGAAACCAGAGATCATCAAAACCATCTTCATCAAGTCCGAACTGTTTGGCAAAAGTAGTCCGCTTCTTTTCATCTTTAACACACTCCTTGCAGGTATTGCGCAGGCTCCGCAGGCGTGTCTGGTGCCGAGCCTCCAAACGCGCCACCATCTTCTCAAGATTACTCCCCATATCGACATAGCTTTTCAGACTTTCTATTATATCTTCAATCACTTCAGGTCTTAATTTAATCGCATAAAACTGATTTACAATTGTCCGCTCGTTGAACTTGATAAGTCCACGCAACGCACTTCTTTTGACCGAAGACTTTTTCAGTTCCGCATCGGGCCGTTTCAAACGATTACGCAGTTTGCGATTCTCTTCAAAGAGCGCAGTTATACTCTCGATTCCACCGATAATTCTTTCCGTCAGGGTCTCTTCATTCTGATCCTCTTCATTCTCAGAAGCGATCAACTCGGCAACCTCCAACTGGTCCTCAAGATCATTATCGGTATCAGCAACCACAGTATCAGCATCGGCCGCATCATCATCTTCATCTTCGATCGAAACCAAGCCGGAATCGATATCCTCCTCAATTTCAACCTCTTCTTCAATATCCCGACTGATCGCCTTGACTAAAATCTCTTCTGTAGCAAGTAACTCTCCCAGATATTTCAAACTGTTAACCGTTAAAACCGACTTCAGCAAAGCTTTGACAACCTCGCGCTCGCCTTCATCTATTTTTTTGGCAATCTCGACTTCGCCCTCACGTGTCAAAAGCGGCACCGAACCCATCTCCCAGAGATACATCCGCACCGGATCGTGGTGACGTTCAGAGGAACTTTCCGCAGCCGCCGCTGGCGCTGCCAAAGCCGTGCCGTCCTTACCGGCTTCAGCTTTGACCTGCTTATCGCCGTCAACAACCTCGATCCTCATCTCAGCAAACAGTACCAGCATCTCATCAATCTTTTCCGGAGACACGGCTTCCGCCGGCAGGACGTCGTTAATCTGCGCATAAGAGATAAAACCATTCTCCTTGCCCTGCAGAATCAACGCTTTTATGTCTTCTGAATTGATAATCGTGTTACCGCTTTTCACATTCTCTACTACCTGTGCCGCACTATTAGATGATGCCGACATTTTCACCTCATATCTTAAATTAAATTCTTAAAACTTATATTAAAATTTGATTGCAGGTCTTATTCCTGCATTAGTCTTTTTTTCAATTCCATCTTCTGCCGCAAAAGCGCAAACATCTGCTCTTCATCCTGGCACGTCGTCAGGGCCCGATCCAGATCACGACCAACTGCATTTCCCTGACGTTTACGCAAACTCATAAAACAGTCACTGACTACTTTGCGGGCTACGGCCAGATCTTCAGCCGGAGCCGGAAGGTGCATGAGTCGGGCGTAGAGTGAAGCCAGCGTGTCATCTTCGCCATTGCCGGCCAAGTGCTGTAAGAGATCGCAGTTTCCGGAGGCACACCACTGTTTAAATTCATGAAAAAGACGGGCACAGTCCCGGTTTTCAACCAGCGCCTGATAATCATCGCCAAACTCTTCCAGTAAATCCTGATAGAGCAGAAAAGTTGCCAGAACAATCTCATCGGGTAAAGCCACCTGTGATCGGCCAGCGGCTCCGGCAACCCCGGACGAAGCGGTTCCCGAAGTTTCATTTTGGCCGTTTCTTTCATTTCTGAAGCGCGGATTCTGCCGCAGCCGGCGATACTCGTCGAGAACAATCTCTTCGGCTAAATGCAGACTTTCAGCGGTTGCCCGCAGGGCCATACCGCGTAAAGGTTCATCCGGCAGCCGGATAATCATCTCGATCACCTGCCTTAAGAACTGCAGGCGGTCACTGTAAGCCGCCAAAGATGCCCCTTTCTCCTGCAAAAAAAGATCAAAAAGTGGCATCTGCCGAGTCAAAGCCGCCTGCAGGCCGGCATCGTCGAGTCCTGCCGCCAGCTGATCCGGATCTTTAATACCTTCCGGTAAAAGTACAATATCCGGCATTATACCGACCGCCATAAAAAGTGGCAACGAACGAAATGCAGCTGCCTGTCCGGCCTTGTCATTATCAAAGAAAACCGCAACCTTACGGGTATAACGTTTGACTGCGGCGACATTCTCTTCCGAAAGCGCCGTCCCCAAAGTTGCAACCACGTTATCGATACCACGGAGGTAGAGCGACAGCGCATCCATATAGCCTTCAACAAGAAAGGCGGAACCAATTTTACCGATTGCCGGCCGGGCGTGATGAAGATCATACAGAAGCCGCCGTTTATTAAAAATCACCGACTCCGGACTGTTTAAGTATTTCGGTTCACCATCACCTAGAGAACGCCCGCCGAAACCGATAACGGTGCCGGAAACGTCACGAATCGGAAATATCAGACGGTCGCGAAAACGGTCATAAGTTCGATTAGTACCCTCTTTTCTAACTAAAAGCCCAGCCGCCACCGCCACCGACTCCGGAATTTGCCGCCGCTGAAATTCATCTTTCAGGGCCGACCAGGCATCCGGAGCAAAGCCTAAACCGAATTTTTGCGCTGCCGCCGGAGTAATGCCGCGTTTTTTAAGATAAGCCCCGACTTTGCCATTGAGATTATCCTGTAGTAAACGGGCAAAAAAGTTCTGGGCACAAGCAGCCGCATTGCTTAAATTTTCACGCTCTGAACGAGCTTTTTCCTGTTCTTTAAGACTTCCCCGCCGGCGCTCATAGGGTGAAATATCGATCCCGGTCCGGGTCGCCAGACGAATCAGGGTTTCGGGATAGGAGAGATTCTCGATTCTTTTTAAAAAACCGATCGCGTCGCCACCAACCCCGCAGCCGAAACAGTGAAAAATCCCTTTACCCTCATGCACCGTAAAAGATGGGGTCTTTTCACCATGAAAAGGACATAGACCTTTATAGTTAACCCCGGCCTTGGTCAACGCCACATAGTCACTTACCAAGCTGACGATATCAACCCGGGCGCGCAGATCCGCAACAAATTCCGGAGGAAATGAGTATGATGTCATATTTTCAGGGGACCGGAAATCATGAACTTATTTTTAAGGACGGAAAATCATCGAAACTGACCCCGGATTTTTGCGCAGCAAGATCGACGTTCAATCCCGCCAGAGTTCGATAGGCGGCAAGATAATCGGGTAATTTCTCGGTTAATGCCGCAATATGGGCAGCAACCGTCTGATCATCACCCCGGACAATCGGACCGGTCAAAGCTTCTGCCGGCGCAACCCTTTCAAGGTTTTCAAAACTGCCGCGAATCAAAGGCAAAAGCATCTGCCGGGCGGTCTCACTATCAACTCCGATACCCCGCATCATATTAATTGCCATCTCTTCTAAAGCGATAAAAAAGTTGGAGGATACCACGGCGGCAGCATGGTAGAGAGCTTTGTCTGAAGCATTTAACTGCACCAGGTGGCCGGCCAGCGCCTCGACAATAAATTCGGCTGTCGGCAAAGCCCTATGATCACCTTCGAAAGAGAAATAGGAGCCCGCCAAACCCTGAACTGCACCGGCAACATCAGCCAAACTTTGGAGTGGATGCAAAGAAAAAGTTACAGCTCCGGCCGCGGCCAGAGGCTGCAGAACTGCGGATGTCAGTGAACCACTTAAATGGGCAAAATATTGCTGTGACTGCGGGCGTGAATCGGCATCTCTCGACAAAATGGAAATTTCCTGTGCCAGTTCCTGAATATAACGATCCTGAACTGCCAGAAAAACCAGATCGGCCCCGGCAACCGCATCGTTAAGACTTACCGAAACCCTGATCTTCGCATTAAACTGCTCTTTTAAAAGATTAAGTTTTTCGGAATTACGATCAAAAACCAGAACTTCACGAAAATTTTGCCGACTTAAGAGAATGGCCAGAGCCGAACCAACCCGACCCGAACCGATGATTGCAACCTTGCTCTTACTAAAACCCATAAATCAAATATCCGTAAAAAAACAAGAGCCGTCGACAATGCCGACGGCTGAAAGTTATTTCATCGTTGAATAAAGCTCAAATTTATAATTATCTACCGGCAAGGGCTGCTCCTGCAAAACAACAAACAAGTAACCAGCGGCATAAAAAACTCCACAAACTCCTTCATAAGATAACGACAGATATTGCCATTGTCAAGCAACAGACCGATATTTTTATAAAAAAAAGGCATCGGCTTAAATAAAGCCGATGCCTTTTTCTGGTTTTTACAGCAACAATCACTGTTTAATAGCGATTGCTGACGCCTCTAAATTAGAACCGGAAAGTCAAACCGGCATTAACCAGGAAGAGATCGCCACTGGTATCGT
>JAOZKP010000141.1 GCA_029935295.1 bacterium
ACGGGGTCAAAGCTGGCGGTGCTAGCGCACCTTGTACCAGCAATGACCCCAATCCTGACAATTTGTGAGTGATAGCTGAACAGTTACGAACAAACCTGACCTACAAACAAAAGGATTAATCTAACATGTCAGTTAATAAAGGAATTATTTTAGCCGGGGGCTCCGGCAGCCGGCTCTACCCGCTCTCGAAAACCGCAAGTAAGCAGTTAATGCCGATCTACGACAAGCCGATGATCTACTATCCGCTGTCGACATTGATGATGGCCGGGATCAATGATATCCTGATTATCTCGACCCCGCATGATCTGCCGCGTTTTGAGGATCTTTTAGGTGACGGATCTGATATCGGCATCAAAATTTCTTATAAAGTTCAGGAACGCCCGGAAGGGATTGCCCAGGCCTTTATTCTGGGCCGGGAGTTTATCGACAACCAGTCGGTCTGCCTGATCTTAGGCGACAATATCTTCTACGGCAAATATATCTTTTTAAATCCGATCCGCGAATTTACCACTGGTGCTCTGGTTTACGGCTACTACGTTAATGATCCGGAACGCTACGGCGTGGTCGAGTTTGATACCGAGGGCAAGGCAATCAGCCTGGAAGAGAAACCGAAGCAGCCAAAATCACATTATGCGGTTCCCGGACTCTATGTTTATGACAGCAAAGTCTGCGATCTTGCGACGGCAATGTCACCCTCAGCCCGAGGCGAATTGGAGATTACCGACTTAAACCGGATCTATCTCGAAAAAGAGGAACTCAACGTCCAGAAAATCGGCCGCGGCGTCGCCTGGCTTGATACCGGCACGCATCAGAGCCTGCTTGAAGCAAGCCACTTTATCGGTACGCTGGAGCAACGCCAGGGTTTGAAATTCGGCTGCATCGAAGAGGTTGCCTGGCGCATGGGTTTTATTGACAATAGCAAACTGAATGAAACTCTGCAGAAAATGCCGCCTTCACCATATCGTACCTATCTTGAAAATATTTTATCGGAAGAGAGTTAAAGAGTTCATATGAAAACAGTTCTTGTCACCGGCGGTTTAGGCTTTATCGGCAGTAACTTTATCTGCCTGCTCCTTAACGATCTCAGCGACTATCGCGTCATCAACCTTGATGCCGTAACCTACGCCGGCAATCCTGAAAATCTGAAAGAGTTCAGCGATAATTCGCGCTATCTCTTTGCCCACGGTGATATCGGAGATCGTGACCTGGTTGACAAACTCCTGGCAGCAGAAAAGCCTGATTTCATAATCAACTTTGCCGCCGAATCCCATGTTGACCGGAGCATCACCGGCCCCGCCGCCTTTATTGAGACCAATATCGGCGGCACGTTCACGATGCTTGAGGCTTATCGAAGTTATTGCGGCAGCGGCAATAAATGCCGTTTCCTCCAGGTTTCAACCGATGAGGTCTACGGCTCCTTGGGCGCGGAAGGCTATTTCAAAGAGACCACGCCTTACAGCCCCAACAGCCCTTACGCCGCCAGTAAAGCTTCGGCCGACCACTTGGTCCGGGCCTATCACCACACCTACAAACTCGACACCCTGATTACCAACTGTTCAAATAACTACGGCCCGCTGCAGTTTCCGGAAAAACTAATTCCTCTGATGATCAGTAATGCTCTGGAAGGCAAAGCGCTGCCGGTTTATGGCGACGGCAAAAACATCCGCGACTGGCTCTATGTTGAGGATCATTGCCGGGCCCTGGAGCTGGTAATGCGCAAGGCCAACTCCGGTGAAACCTATAATGTCGGCGGCCGCAATGAGATGGAGAATATCGAGCTGGTAAAACTTCTCTGCAACTCTCTTGACCGCCGTCTGGGACCGCTGCCGGACGGCCGTAAACGGACCGAATTAATCACCTTCGTCGGCGACCGCCAGGGCCACGATCAGCGTTATGCAATTGACGCAGATAAGATCAAACAGGACTTGGGCTGGGAGCCGCAAACCAACCTTGAAAAAGGGATGGAAATGACGATCGACTGGTATCTTGATAACCAGGCGTGGCTCGACCAGGTCCGCGACGGCAGTTATCAGAAATATTATCAGGAGATGTATGACCAGCGGTAAATAACATCACACACAAACCGGCTTTATCTTCAAGGTTCCGTGAGCTTCTATAACGCAACCTTAAGATTTTGCTTGGCCCTGATAATACTGTCAACAAAAACACAGATTTCCGGTTCCAGGCTTTTGTGCTTATTTAAGACAATCGCAATATCAAGATAAAACCGGTGCGGCCCTAAGTCAACCTGTTTCAGAAGGCCGGCAGCTAACTCTTTATGGGTTTTAGTCCGGGTTAAGAAACCTACCCCTTTACCTTCCATAATCAACTCTTTCACCATATCCGGACTTTCACACTCAATACTCACCGGCAGCGTAACCCCCAGCTTTTTAAACTCTCGCAGTATGTATTTTCGTGTCCCCGACTGATCATCCCGCATCACAAATTTTTCATTCTGCAAAGCTTTGAGCGAAATCCGCTTCTGTTTCTGCAGAGGGTGATCCGGGGCCGACAGCAGCAGAACCTCCTCCTCCCCCAGATGATGAACCTGAAAACTTTTTAAGGAGAGCTTTTTCCAGAGCGCCATCACGACAATATCAACACTGTTGTGACGCAAACTGTCGAGCAGAGAGATTGAGCTTTCGGAGACAACTTTTATGTGACACTGGGAGTGAGGGCCGGTGTAGTTCTCAAAAATATACGGCAGGACAAACTTGCCGTAAGTCGGAGTCGTGCCGATCGTAATGTGCGCTTGTTTATCAGCCGCCATCTTCTCAAGTTCATTGTCGGCTTTGTCCAGCAACCTGAAAACCTTGTCAAGATACTCATACAGTTTCTGCCCTTCTGCGGTCGGCACAAGTTTCTTACTACCTTTCCCTTCGATCAACTTTATGCCACAACAACTCTCCAGTTTTTTGATCTGCATCGAAACCGCCGGCTGAGAAATAAAAAGTTTTTTTGCCGCAGCCGAAATATTATTATTACGAATTGATTCATAAAAATAATAAAGTTGTTTAAGATTGTCTTTAAGCATTAATAAATTCCAATACAAATCAAATACTTATGAATAATGCACCATCCCCATAAGTATAATTAAAACTTATACATCAACTAAGCTTAATTGTCTTGCCTAAAATGGTATTTTATGGCAGTTTAACCGCCTCAAGAGAATCATATTTTACCATACAATTGCCAAAGCATAACCGCTTTATATACTTAAGCAGAAAGCAACTGTCAAATATTAAAATTTCTAGGGGTACAATCATGAATGTTCTGCTCGCACAATACTGGAATGTTAAAAGAGAAACTGAGGATGAGTATCTGACCTTCATCACCGAAGAGTACAACCCTGCAGTAAAAGCATTGGGCCTGACAATTGTCGGCGGCTATTACGTTGAAGTCGGCGTCGGCCCTACAACCGTTGCCGTTATGAGTTGCGAAGATCTGAAACTGGCCAACGACTTGGTCATTTCAGAAGAGTACCGCAACATAACCAATAAACTTAATTTATTTGTCGACAACCGCAAGGCGGCTTTAGGGTTTTCGACCGGCCGAGTCAGCAAGCAACCCTACACGATTCAGGAAGGGGTCTGGAAATGGAACCACTCCTATAATGTCCGCCCCAATAAGAAAAGCGACTACAAACTTATCTTAAGCAAAATCACAGAAGCATTAGCGCAAATCGATTTTGTCGAGTTAACCCAGGAGTGGCACATGCTTTATGGCGGCGCCGCTGATTATATTCTCGAAATGACGTTCAAAGATCCAATAGATATTGCCCGTCTATTAAACAACCAGCAATTCAGAGAGCTGGAAAAACTCCTGAAAAAAGAGCTGATCATCGACTATTCAAGCCGAATTTTACGATCAACAGAGAGGTTTGACAAACCCCGCTGGATCACCCTGTAAATCGAGACTTAAAGGATTCCTTGAAGTCTTTTATGAAGGTTGTCGCAATATGAAGACAACATTTTTTTCAACGTAGGGAGGGGAGAGATTATGGCAAAGCAGTTTTTGGACCCGCATGATGTTCCGCCGATTGAAGGAACTGAAGGCTGGGAAAGAATGTATCCGTACTATTATCAGTTTTCAACTGATGATAAAGAACGTAATGAGTATGAAAGCGGCCAGCTTTGGTATTATGACGGCCTCCACTACCCGGAACCCCACTCCCCCTTTGATCTGATCTGGGATGAGGCCTGGTATCTGGCGCTCTCCCAGTATAACTCGAGAATTTTCATGGTGCCGCCGGCCAAGGGCATTGATCACCGCATCGTCAACGGCCATGTCTACATCACCCCGATCGGCATTGCCGATCCGAAAGAGATCGAAGCCCGCATCCCGCTCTTTATGAAACGGGCCGGTTATTATTACCAGAATTGGGATGAAATCTATGGTGACTGGGTTGAGAAAACCAAAGTTCTGATCGAAGAACTCGAAGCGGTTGAATTTAAAAACCTGCCCGAGATGGAAGATGAAAGCGTCGTTTTTGAACACCGCGGCATAGGCAGCGGCTATGACCTCTGCGTCAAATATGATGAACTCATCAATATGGGTTTCAAGGTCTGGCAGTACCATTTTGAAATGCTTAACTTAGGCTATGCCGCCTACGTTACATTTATCAATACTGCCAACCAGTTTTTTCCGGATATCCCGATGGCAACCCTGACCAAAATGGTCTCAGGCATTGATGTTGTCATGTACCGACCAGACAGTGAACTGATCAAACTGGCTAAAATGGCCCTGGAGCTGAAACTCGAATCCAACCTTGATGCCCAGACCAGTTTTGCCACCCTTAAACAAGAACTCGCAAGCTCCGATGTTGGGCAAAAATGGCTGGCGGCTTTTGAAGAAGCCCGCTATCCCTGGTTCCACATCTCAACCGGCACCGGCTGGTTCCATCACAACAAATCCTGGAACGACGATCTTGATGTACCCCTGGCGAATATCAAGATGCATATTGAAGCCCTGCAGTCCGGCAAAGATCCGAGCCGGCCGACAGAAAAGCTGATCGCCGAACGCGACCGTATTGTTGATGGTTATCTTGATCTTTTTCAAGATGCGGATGACCGCAAGGCTTTTGAGGAAGCCTTAGGCATCGCCCGCAAGGTTTTTCCTTATGTCGAAAACCACCTTTTCTATGTCGAACACTGGTTTCATTCAGTCTTCTGGAACAAGATGCGCGATCTCTCTGCAGTCCTGGTCGATGGCGGCATGATCAAGGATGTTGAAGATATCTGGTATTTGAACCGTTTTGACATCAAGGTCTTAATTGATGATATGGTGCGCTCCTGGGCAACTGGTGTAGTCCCGGCCGGCCGCAAAAAATGGCCAAAAGAAATTGAATGGCGCAAAGGGGTAATGGCTAAATTCCGTGAATGGACACCGCCGCCGGCTCTGGGAGTGCCGCCGGAAGTCGTCACTGAACCTTTCTCAATTGTTCTCTGGGGTGTCACCACTGATGTCTTGAAGAGATGGCTCAGCAGTCTCGATGTCTCGGACGGCGATGTTACTGAGCTCTTCGGTTCTCCGGGTTCAAGCGGTGTAGTTGAGGGCCCGGCCCGGGTCATCAGAAAGGTTGAAGATCTGGCGCTGCTGCAGACCGGCGAAATTATGGTCGCACCGACCACCTCGCCGAGCTGGGCACCGGCATTCACCAAGATCGCCGGTGCAGTTACCGACGTCGGCGGCCCGATGTGTCATGCCGCCATTGTCTGCCGTGAATACGGCCTACCGACTGTCGTCGGCACCGGCAACGGCACCTCGGTCATCAAAACCGGCGATCTGATCAAGATTGACGGTGATAGTGGCTTGGTGAATATCATAAAATAGTTTTAACTATTCAGCTTGTCAGGATTGGGGTCATTGCTGGTACAAGGTGCGTCAGCACCGCCAGCTTTGACCCCGTCACTGAGGGCGAAGCGATGTTCGACACCATTTGGTATAGCTTTATGGTGACACACTGAGTAGTTATAAATGAATAACAACTGAACCGAATTGTAATTTTTCAGGAAAGAACATGGCCAACTTAGAAGAAAAACTAACCCTCTGGTACACCGAGTTGAAAGGGGAGAATTTCCCCTTGGTCGGCAAGAAAAATGCGAACTTGGGTGAGATGCTGAAAGCCGGCATCCCCATAAGCCCCGGTTTTGCAATTACCATCCACGCTAATGATATCTTCATCCAGGAATCCGGGGTAAAAGCCCAGCTGGAAGAGTTAATCGCCAATGAATGCCGGGAAACGACCCCGGAAAACATTGTCAAACTCAGCAATTTTGCGATGGCAGCAATCGAGAAAGCGCCGATGCCGGCATCCCTGGAAAAACATATTCTCGAAGAGTATCAACGTCTTTGTGAAATCTGCGGAGTTAAAGATCTCCCGGTTGCGGTCCGCTCCAGCGGGGCCGTCAGCATGCCCGGCCAGATGGAAACTTATTTAAATATCAGGGGCAATAAAGATATAATCGATTATATCCGCAAATGCTGGGCCAGCTCCTACTGCATTGAAGCCCTGACCTATCGTATAAATCGTGACCTCGGTGTCCTTTTTAATATCGGGGTCGGCATCCCGAAAATGGTTAACTCAAAATCATCAGGGGTAATTTTCACAATCAATCCATTAAATGGCGACCCCTCAAAGATTTCAATTGATGCCAGTTACGGCCTCGGCGAAGCCGTCGTCAGCGGTCTCGTCACCCCGGACACCTATCTGATCGATAAAATCACTCTTGATCCGGTAAAAATCCACAAAGGCAGTAAAGAGATCGAGTGTGTTTATCGACCCGGCAGCAGCGACATTATTGAACAGGATGTCGATGAAGCCCGGCGCCAGGCTCAATCCCTGACCCCGGAGGAACTTAAACATCTCTGTGTAACCTCTAAACAGATTGAAAAATATTACGGCAAAGCCTACGATATCGAGTTCGGCATTGACGCCGATCTCAATTTTCCCGACAGTGTCATTATCCTCCAAGTGCGCCCTGAATCAATCTGGAACAAGAAAAAAGCGGAGAAGAAAACCAAGGAACCAACCGATGCAATGAACATGATTTTGAAACAGTTGATTAACGGAGTCAAGTTTAGTTAGGAGATCGCCCCGGACTTTTATCACTCATTGTCGGCTCTGACTGCCTCTAGATTTCAGCAGCTTACCCCGGCATCAACCATAAAGACTCCTTAGATGATGATTTTAAGGGGCCAAAAACCACGAGGTAAAAAATGGATTTAAGAGAGTTTATCAGCAAATGTGAAGCGGCCGGTAAATTGAAACGGGTTAAAAAAGAGGTTGACTGGAACCTGGAACTATCCCATATATCAAAAATAAATGAAGAAAAAGATGGCGGCGCCCT
>JAOZKP010000471.1 GCA_029935295.1 bacterium
GGAGAAAGTCAGATATATGGAAATTTTAGAAGAGTACCGAAAGGCGGCCGCTGACCGGCAGGCGTTGGGGATTCCGCCGCTGCCGTTAAGTGTTGTCGAAGTTCAGGAAGTGATTAAGCGGCTGTCGTCGGGTAGTAATAATGAGCGGCAGGAGCTGCTCTATCTGCTGCGTGAACGGGTCAATCCCGGGGTTGATGACGGGGCCCGGGTTAAGGCCGATTTCCTGGGTCGGGTGGTTGCCGGCGAAATTACCGGGATTAGGATAGAGCCGGCTACGGCGGTTGTTTGGTTGGGGGAGATGCGGGGCGGTTACAATATTGCACCCTTACTTAAGGCGATGGATGATAAGCGGCCCGAGGTTGCTAGGGCAGCAATCTTAAGTCTGGAAAATACGTTGTTAATTTATGATGCCTTTGCTGATGTGGTTGACAGGTTTGCAGAGGGTCATGCCGGGGCGCGAAAACTGCTCGAATCGTGGGCTGCGGCAGAATGGTTCACGCGGCGGCCAGAATTACCGAAAGAGTTATTATTGACGGTTTTTAAGGTTCCCGGTGAAACCAATACGGATGATCTTTCGCCCGCTTCCGAGGCTTCAAGCCGCAGTGATATTCCGCTGCACGCCCAGGCGATGCTTGCGGCCCGGCTGGAAAATCCGCTGGCAGAATTGGAGAAATTGCGCTCTAAAGGTAATCCCATCGCTTATGTCGGTGATGTTGTCGGGACCGGCAGCAGCCGTAAATCAGCGATTAATTCGATTCAGTGGCATTTTGGCAGTGACCTTGTCGGGGTTCCGAATAAACGGGGCGGCGGAGTTGTTATCGGCGGGATTATTGCGCCGATATTTTTTAATACAGCTCAGGATTCCGGGGCTCTGCCATTGATTGCACCGGTGGAAAATCTGGCTAGCGGCGATATTATTACGGTCAGGCCTTATGCTGGAACCATTACCAAAGAGGGTCAGATTGTCAGTGAATTTCAACTTCAACCCAATACCCTGGCCGATGAATTTCGGGCCGGTGGCAGGATCCCTCTACTGATTGGTCGTGAATTGACCCGGAATGCGCGGCAGGTTTTAGGTCTTAAAGGTGACGGCGGCATCTTTGTTAAACCGGTGCAGCCGGAAGTTTCCAGCGCCGGTTATACTCTGGCCCAGAAAATAGTTGGCCGGGCCTGCAATTTGGCCGGAGTCAGACCGGGAATGTATGTTGAACCTGAAGTCACAACGGTTGGCAGTCAGGATACCACCGGGCCGATGACCCGGGATGAGATTAAGGAGCTTGCCGCGTTGCACTTCTCTGCTGATCTGGTGATGCAGTCTTTTTGTCACACGGCTGCCTATCCGAAACCGACTGATGTGGAGATGCACAAAAATCTGCCGGGGTTTATGGCGGAGCGTTCCGGGGTCGCATTAGCTCCCGGGGACGGTGTGATTCACTCCTGGCTTAATCGTTTGTTGTTGCCCGACACCCTCGGTACCGGCGCAGATTCGCATACCCGGTTTCCGTTGGGAATATCATTTCCGGCAGGTTCCGGCTTGGTGGCTTTTGCCGCGGTTGCCGGTTCAATGCCGCTCGATATGCCGGAGAGTGTTCTCGTGCGTTTTTCAGGGGAGCTTAATCCGGGAATTACGTTGCGCGATCTGGTCAACGCAATTCCGTTAAAGGCGATAGAGATGGGTTTGCTGACGGTTGCTAAAGAGGGCAAAAAGAATATTTTTGCCGGGCGTATTCTCGAGATTCAGGGGCTTGAAGATTTGACTTGTGAGCAGGCATTTGAACTCTCCGATGCTTCAGCTGAACGCAGTGCGGCTGCCTGTACCGTCCAACTCGGAGTCGAGCCGGTGCAGACATTTTTAACCTCGAATGCGGCTCTAATTGATGATCTGGTGGCCTCTGGTTATCAGGATGCTGCGACCTTGCAGCGCCGGGCCCGGAATATGCGCGAGTGGTTGGCTGATCCTAAGCTTTTGCGGGCTGATGCTGATGCGGATTATGCCGCTGTACTGGAAATTGATATGAGTGCCATCACTGAGCCGATTCTGGCCTGTCCCAACGATCCGGATGATGTTGCGACCTTAAGTAATATTCTCGGCGATAGTCAGCGACTTAAAGAAGTTGATGATGTTTTCGTCGGCAGCTGTATGACCAATATCGGTCATTTTCGGGCGGTCG
>JAOZKP010000472.1 GCA_029935295.1 bacterium
GACTATAACATAGCTTCCATAAAATACGAAGGTTTAAATTTTACATTGTACTAGTCACAGCTACAGGGCAAAAAGGCCCACCGTAACCCCTTCCGCCACAAAGTTTTGGGGTGACTTCAGATTACCATTAAAATCTCAAACCGCAAATCCTAAGTTTGGCTTATTCGACAATCCTGCCTGCTTTCACAACCTGCTTTCAAACAACATTAATGCCTTTGACTAATTGACTTCTTGCATGCATGGGTTTATATAGCTATGTATTAAATATACTATATGAGGAAATGCATTATGCAGGATTGAAGCAAAAAGTTGTTACAATACATCTTTCGTTTGATAATTGGCTGGTAGATTGAGGTTGTTCTTGGATATCTAATTCTTACAATAATTTTACTTTGGCCCCAATTAACACACGGTGATTTACCATGTATAAATATTTCATTCTATTGGTTGCCGTATTTTTACTTTTCCCCTCATCAAAAGTAGAAGCTCTAACTTGCCAAGACCTTAACGGAGCTTATCTGTATTCCCAAGAAGCCACGCCGGTGTATCTTGGTTTTTTTGGCAACCAGTTTGCTTCAGAATCAATCTACAACCAATTCGGTGTTTACGGCTCCGAGTTTGGCAGTCTTAGCGTCAGGAATCAATTCGGTGTTTACGGCTCCGAGTTCAGCAAATATAGTCACAATAATCAATTTTCCTCACACCCCCCTATGATAATAAAAAATGGGGTTCTTCTTGGCTATTTAACGATCAACCAAATTATCTTAGGAGGTGTGGCGTTAGTTGATATCGATATGGCTTGCAGTTTTACGGCCGCCTACCCAGCATTCCCACCACCTCCCGCACGACCCGACCTAACCCCCTACCAGCTATCATCTTGGAATGACAAAATTCCTGTCAGCAGAAGTCAATTATCGTGGGCTGATACTCACAATGATAATGGGCCTTATTATAGCAATGAACCCTTATATATCAATCGTGCATTCTTTAACCAGGGTGATGCAGACGCTGATGAATGCATTTGGCGAATAGATATTACTGGTACGGGTGGCGGTAGTTGGACATACACTTTGTTGGCAATACAAGCAGGATACTATAATTATCTTGTTGACGACTTTGCCATTGGCCCGCTGTCAGCCGGAACTCACACCATTAAGATGTGGGTTGACTATGAAAATGACCTCACTGAAAGTGATGAATCTAATAATTACTATGAAAGAACTGTAACAATTCAGACATCTTGTTCTTATGCGCTGACACCCACAATCAAAAACTTTACCTCTTCCAGTGGTACCGGCACGATCACAATAGCCTCCCCAACTGGTTGCAGTTGGACAGCATCGGAAAGTGAAAACTGGATGACTATAACCTCTGGCAGTGGTAGCGGGAACGGTACAGTAAACTATGCGGTAAGTGAAAATACAAACGCAAGTAGTAGATCAGGCACAATTAGAGTAGCTGGACAGACCCATACCGTGACTCAGGAAGGGGAAGCCTACGATGTTATCTGTGCAGATTTCGATAGCAATTTTCCTCACGGTGTTTCTTGGGAAAACTACGGTGATAGTGAGTGGTTCATTTCTGAAACCAACCCGCACAGCGGTCGGTATTCTGTCAAGACGCCACTCTTGTCTGATGGTCAGTACTCTGCATTTGAAATCTCGGTACTCTGCGAGGCCGGGAATGTTAGTTTCTGGTATGCAGTCGATTCGGAGCCAGAGTTCGATTTCCTGGAGTTTTACATCGATGACGAACTGCAGGATTCCTGGTCGGGAGTGGTTGACTATACCCAGGCTTCGTATCCGGTTGACGAAGGGAGGCATACTTTAAACTGGCAATATATCAAAAATGACAGCGGTACGAGCGGTGCCGATACCGCCTGGGTCGATGATATCTGCCTGCCGTTGCTGAAGGAGAAAACTCCGGTAGATTTCGACGGTGACGGTAGCCATGATATTGCTTTGTATTATCTTGACAACAATAAGTGGTATATCAAGGATCAATCTACCCCCACCTACGGGACGACAGACTGCCTGCCGATACCCGCCGACTACAACGGCGACGGATCAACCGACCTGGCGGTGGTCGACCTAACTCGCCTGGACGGCAGGGCCAAATGGTACCTGGACGGGATTGGAGTGTTCATCTACGGTCTGCAGGAGTGGAT